>QHOW01000104.1 GCA_003219435.1 Verrucomicrobiota bacterium
TAGATCCCGGATTGGAAAAGCGTCGGCGTGGTGTTTGAACTTCCGGCATTGCGGAATTCGAACCATTCTACAGCTCCGTGGTTGCTGTCGCTGCTGTCGGAGGGACCACTGACGATGAGCGATTCCTGCGGCGCGGCTTGCGTGCCGTTGTTGCGGTAAGCCAACCGATGCATGTAGTGGTTCCCAATGTTATCGACATAGTCAGTCGTCTGCGCTGGTGCAGGCTCCGGCACACAGGCGCGGGAGGTGTTGGCATCGCCTACGCATGGTGCATTGCCGAGACCCGCCAGGATGGTAGAACCCGGCGTCACAACGATCGTTGGAGTTGCGCCCCATGTCACCGCCACTCGAAACGAGTCGGTTAGTTCCGTGAGCGTAAAGTTAGGGCTAAGAATAAACTCTGCCTCGCCCGCAGGCGGCGGAGTTAAACTGTCGAGATCGGCAGGCAAAAATCCGTATTCCAGTCCTAGATCCGAGCTCTGCATCCGGGCCGGGAGACCAGCGATCATTTTGTCCCGCTCGAAAACGTAGATGCGCCCCGCCGCGAAGGTCCCCGCGGGGTTGAACACATGGGTGCTCATGTAATAACCATCGGGCCATACGGCCGTGTGCGGATAATCGACGAAGTTCACCGGATCGGTCTGGAAGTCGTAGAGGTAGTACTCTCCCGTCGCGTCCGATGTGGCCGAAACAGCGATGCATTGGTGTGAGTAGTCGGTGTCTCCGCCTCCGACAACGAACTGCGAGAGAACCCAGCGACCAGCCAGGATGTCGTAAGAGACCACCGGGTCGCCGTCGTTGTGCGACGCGCAGAGGCCGCCTAGCGCCTGGAAAAGCGTATTACCAGCAGCGGGGCCGTACTGGAGGGCGCCGGTGGTTTTATCAAAGACGGCGAAGCTGGTGTTGTTCCATTGCACGTATTGCGTCGAGCCCACGCGGCCATTTACGTCCGGGGGATTACTGGAAGGCGAGAATCCTGCGAGGCCTACGCCTACACCATCGAAGCTGAGGCCGGTCGGACTCGGCGCCGAGGCCACTGTTTCCGCAGTGGTCTGCTGCGGTCCGCGGGGACCGCCACTTTGCGTCGGAGGCTTGGGAGGAATCGGTTCCAGATGATAATGATTCCTGACTGTCGCCGGATCGATCGGCCGCATGACCCGCAACTTCCCGCTGCGAACTGCCGTGACCGGGCGCAGATTACGCACCGGGCCGGTATAAGGCCCTACGGGCGGTTGAGTTGCTCCCGGCGGTCGCTGTACGGGATACTTGTCCAGTTTGACCGCGCCACCTGGTTGTGCTCGTGACTCTATCCCGACGCTCGATGCCAGCCGCGTCAGCCAACGGGACGAACGAATCGTCTGTGTGTTGTTGTCGGGCTGCGCGCCTGCGAAGGCGAACAACGTAAGCATCCCTGCCGTGAGGAACAGGAGAAATGCGGCGAGGACTCGGAAGTTAAAGAAAGTTGCGGGGCGTGGATTTTTTATTTTCATAGCTAAGGATCTCGGAGGCGAATCACAAACCGGTCACCTGCTGGCCACGTGAGGCGCCAAATGTCGTTCGTTTTCAGACAACTATTCGGTCGTATTTTTTCCCGGCGCGTTACGTCAAAACTTTTCTTCGCGAAGGAGCCTACCGTAGGCAGGGGTTCAGCGCATGCCGCTGTCGGCAGTCCAGTTCACCTTGGTCACCTGGCCAGCAACGACATCAGCCTCGAAACGCCAGCGGCCAATCCGCGGAGGTGCGCCTTCTCTCACGATGATGTAATGACCAGGTGGTAACGCGACTTGGAAGCGACCCTCGCCATCGGTCGTGAACGTCTTGACGGTCGCATCGCCGGCTTTGATCGCGAACTGCGCGTTACGCACAGGCGCAACACTCGGCTCCTGATCTTTCCTGATCGGTCCGGGGCGGGTCGGCGAAACGACAATCGTGCCTTCTATTCCGCTCGCGCCGGGAGGCGGTGTTTCTGCCACGGCTGTCATGGACAAGAGCGCGATAAGCGTCGCTCCGACAGTCGAGATGTACACGTGAGCCATCCGTCAATATCGCGCGCCAGCTGATAAACACCAGAACATCATCCCCCATCAGGAATGGCTCGATTAGCAAAACGTCCGGGTGATGTTTTCGGATCAGTTCTCCCGCGTCATAGAAACCATGCGCCCCGCCGCAAACATGATACCGCTTGTCGCGTCCGACAATGCTGGCCATCCCCTCTTCACTGACACAAGTGTCCCCCACCACCACGACCCGCAATAATGCGGACACCGCGCGAGCTGTTGCGCTTTTTTTCAACTGTTCGCGAGTCTAATGAGGAGCTCAGGCCCGTTGCAATCATTTAATTGCGTTTTTTACAAAAATAATTCTATGGGGGATTCGCCGGATCCAGGTCGGGGCGATTGACCCATTCGACTTTCCTCAGGGCAGGCTCTTAATCGCCTGTTGCTAGTGAGGGCGAGACTCTGTCGAGCCGACGAATCCTGAAATTTATTTCGCTCAGAAGATCGTTTCGGCGAGGCGCCGAAACCCCAGGTTGCCGCGGCGACCGCTCCACAGACGTTGTCTCCTCAATACACTCTGCAACGCGCGTCAGGATTCGACAAATCAACCGCAGCTGTTCTACTTTCCAGTTCGCATCCGATGACCAAAACCGCGCCCGCCACAGTTATTTGTCAGGTCTGCAAAAAACCGAAGTCACCGCACGACGGCATGATCGCGGAATTGATCCGGCCATCGCTCGCTGAGTTCATCAAGAAAAGCGTGTCTGAGTGGGACGACAAAGGCTTCGTTTGCTTGGACGATCTGGGCGAATTCCGGAAGGATTACGTAAAGGAAGTGTTGCAGGATGAGATCGGCGAGCTTTCCACGCTCGACAACGAAGTCATCGAAAGTTTGCACGAGCACGAGATCCTCTCCAGCAACATCAGCAAACAGTTCGAGACAAAGCTAACTTTTGGCGAACGGCTATCCGATCGGATCGCATCATTTGGCGGAAGCTGGCGATTCATCATCTTCTTCGGCGCGGTTTTGTTCGGCTGGATTATCCTAAACGGCATTTTCCTGCTGAATCGCGCGTTCGATCCGTACCCATTCATTTTGCTGAATTTGATTCTCTCCACCCTGGCGGCCATTCAGGCTCCGATCATCATGATGAGCCAAAACCGGGCCGAGTCGCGTGACCGGTTGCGCGCCGAGAACGACTACAAAGTTAATTTGAAAGCCGAGCTTGAAATCCGGCACCTCCACGAAAAAATCGATCACCTCTTGCGGAAGCAATACAATCGGCTGTTCGAAATTCAGCAGATCCAGATCGAGCTGCTCGAGGAAATCGGCCGCCAGCGCAAGGGGTAAGACGACAGTTCGCGAGCCATTCGAGCTCAAATCCACTCGCGTTACTCGATAAAAATCGTTTCTTCAGCGCTTCCGCCTGGGCTGACCGCGCGGATGTTCCATTGACCTGGCTCGACCTGCAAAAAAAATCGGCCGTCGAATTGCGGTTCTATCTGCGTGCCGTTGATGAACCACTGGACTCGATCACCAAGCGTGGCAGTGAGCTCGATCATTTGTTGCGAACGCGGCAGCACGGGATCGATTTCATAGCGAGCGTTGGCGACGGGATTTGTGATGCCCGCCTTCGGTCGGGCGTGAGCGCCGCGCGTGTTATTGCTGCTCGCGCACCAGCCTGCGTATTCCGCGGGCAGCAGTAATTTCCCATCGTCGGCGAACCAGTTCGCCGAGTCTCCTTTCGGCTCGGTTCCTTTCAGAAACAGCTCGTTGATTCTCGACGCGCTGAAATGCGACGCCAGCAACCCCGTCTCCGCGCAGATTTCGCGCCGGACGAGCCGTTCGCTTTCCTCCGGCAGAGCGAGCGGACGATCGCGCCGCAGCAATTCGCGCATCAACGTCGCCCAAAGCGGCGTGGCAGAACGAACGGCAAATGTATCGCGCATCGGCCGGCCATCAAAGTTTCCCGCCCAAACCGCGACAGTGTGCTCTTTATCGAAGCCGACAGTCCATGCATCGCGGAAACCGCTGCTCGTTCCAGTTTTTGCAGCGATCCGTTCTTCAAATGCGAGCGGCGAATGCGTACCAAAACTTTTTTGCCGCGCATCGTTGTCGCACAAGATGTCGGTGATGATCGCGGTCGCTTCGCTCGACGCGATCCGCGTTATGGGATGATGCTCGGCGGTGAGAAATTTCGCCTGCATCGAGATGCCATTCCGCGCCAAACCCGCATAAGCGCCGGCAAGATCGACAAGACGAATCTCGGCATTGCCCAGGACGAAACCCGCGCCGTAGTCGCTTAGTGCTCGCGGAAAATTGAAGCCCCACTTTCGCAACTCGAAAAAAGCCGGGCGCGCGCCGAGCTGGCTCAGGGCAAAAACTGCAGGAACATTGAGCGAGCACGCGAGCGCCTCACGCAAACGCACCGGACCGAGATAACGATGATTGTAATTTTGCGGGGCGTAATCCGCGTACTCGTCGCGAATGGCCTCGGCGGTGTCAGGCAACAAGCTCGCAGCAGTTAGAAGATGTCGATCGATTGCCGCGAGATAGACGAACGGTTTCAAGGTCGAGCCGCAACTGCGCGGGCGCATCGCGCCGTTGACCTGGTTTGACGAATAGTTGTTCGAACCAACCATCGCCCGCACAGCGCCGGTTTCGTTGTCGAGAATAACCATCGCCGCCTGCGTGATGTCGTAGCGATTTAGTGCAGCGAGGTGGGAGCGAACAAATCGTTCGGATGTATTTTGCAAATCGAGATCGAGCGACGTCTTCACCGTGCCGCGCAGCGACGGATTCCGCGCAACCACGGCATCGACAAAATGCGGCGCCAGATGCGGTGGATCGAACCGATGCGCGACCGGCGCAGATTTGGCCAGAAGACCTTGCTCTTCGCCACTGATCACGCCCAATTGCGCCAAACGCGCGATCGAGCGCTCATATTTTCGAGTCGCCAGCTCGGGATGTCTCCATGGATTGAATCGAGTCGGCGCTTGCGGCAGACCCGCGAGAAAAATCGATTCGGCCAGAGTAAGACCGCGGGCGGATTTACCGAAGTACGCACGCGCGGCTGCTTCGGGCCCGAGACGACGATTGCCGTAGCTGCTTCGATTCAAATATTCGGCGAGGATGCGTTCCTTGCTCCAGCGGCGCTCGATTTTCCAGGCAACGATTGTTTCATAAAACTTGCCCAACCAACTGCGCCGTTGCCGGCCGGAAGCCATCTTCACCAGTTGTTGTGTAATGGTAGATGCGCCCGAGACGATGCGATGTGCTTTCAAATTTCGTGTGCATGCCGACGCCGTTGCCCGCCAGTCGACGCCTGCGTGTTCGTAGAAACGATGATCTTCGAGAGCGACGGTCACGCGCGGGAGCCACTTTCCCATTTCGTCGAGGCGACGCGGCAATTGCGCGCGCGCCTCAGGCGAAGCGATCTCGGCGATCTCGCGGCCGCGACAGTCGAGCAGTGTAAGAGTTCCTATGCATGGCTGCTGAAGGTTCGCGGGCAAAGGCAGCCACCAGATCGACATCGCTATCGCGAGGACACTTCCCGCACAAACTACCAATGAGCGCCAACGCAGAGCTCTGGGTAGCGCACGCGTCTCGCGTGTCGGGCGAGCGCGTCCCGCGATCGCGAACTTTTCCTGGACGCCCGGCTCGGTTCTGCGATTCACACTCAAAGGAAAGCCTGTTTCGGCGCGACGCCGAAACCAGACACGCGAGACGCGTGCGCTACCCAGAACCAACCGGGACCTCATTCGCCGGAAATTACGCATATGCTTGAAGGCGATAGTCCCGAGAAACGGCTGTCGTACATCGGCACAACTTGTGTGGCCGGCCAGCGGAATGTGCCGGCCGCCGTCGCCCGCGCCAGGACTGAATACGCGCCCGATCCCGGCTCAAATTCGTCGAAGTAAAGCAGTGTGGAACGGTCGCGCAGTTCCGAGTACGAAAGGGTGAGCTCTCGCCCGGGTTGATCGCTCTCCGGGATTTCGAAGAACTTCCCGATCATGGCGAGATTTGGGTTCACTGTCTCAAGACCGGCCGGCAGCGAATCTTCGAGCGCGACGTAATTTTGCTTCTTTCGGGTATTGATCCGGTAAGTCACGAGAATTTGGTCCCCTAGTTTGAATGGCGCATTCATCGCACCGGTGCGTTTTGGTTCGGTGAGATTTCGCACGACGCGCTCGACGCGAAATCCGCGATCGACGCGATCGGTATCGACTTGATCGGTCGAATACTCCGCCTGCAGCAAAAACGATAACGCCGTTTTGTTCAGGCCCTTTACCAGCAGTTGACCGTCGATCTTGAGATCGAGCCATGCCACGGAGCGGCCGTTTTTCGAGACAACGCCTTTTGGCTCCGCAGCGCTTAGCGCCTCCGCTTTCTCCGTGCCGATCATCGACTTGAATGCGAGCAGCAACCAAAGGTTTTCCTGCGTCGAGAGCGCGGCCGAGGAATCCATCAGCGCAAGCATTCGTTCGCGGACGCGTTGTTTCCTTTGCGCGGTATAAAATTTTGGGGCAATCGTGTCGAACGCGAGCGCGATGATTGCCTCGGCACGGGTCATTGAACCAAGCGTCGCTGGATTAAACGCGCGTTCCTTGATCGGCGCATCGATTTCTTTGAGCAATTGCTCTTTCTCACGGGGCATGATGCTTTGCCGGTGGAGCGCCATCGCCAGCAGCGCGCGGCCTTCATCGCCATTCTCGTTGCGCCGCAGATACAAATCCTGCGAAACGGCGTTGAAATCTTCCTCTGACTCGTATTGCGTCAG
>QHOW01000128.1 GCA_003219435.1 Verrucomicrobiota bacterium
TCAACCTCCATTATCCCACGGAGGTCCATGCGATGCGGATTCGCGTTGGAGTTGAATACAAGAATCCACCCAATCGCGTGAAAGATGCCCTTTTCCGAGCGGCCTCCGCGGCTGATGGAGTTCTGGCTGAGCCGAAGGTAAGAATTTTCCTGGTAGATTTTGCCGATTTCGCCGTGATCTACGAGATCAAGTTCTACATGGGCAATCATGCCCGAATCAACGAGATCAACGACGCCGTTCGCACCAACGTTTGGTACGAGCTCAAGCGCCAAGGCATCACCATCCCCTTCCCCATTCGCACCTTGCATCTGGAGCGCAGAGCAGTGCGATCAGTGCAGGAAGAGCAGAAGGAAGCACGGGCGATTCTGCGAGACGAAGCCTTGTTCGAGTGCCTCGCGGATTCGCAAATTGACAGCCTCGTAGAGCAATCGCGCGTCAATCATTTCGGTCGCGGCGAGCGTGTGATTCGGGAAGGGGCTGAGGGCGACTCCATGTTCGTCCTGTTGCGGGGCACAGCGGAAGTTTCCATCTCAAAGAACGGCACTTCAATTCCAGTGGCTTCTCTGGGCGCGGGCGATTGTTTCGGCGAGATGTCGCTTTTGACTGGCGAACGGCGAACCGCGACGGTCCGGGCCGAAACCGATTGCCATGTCATGGAGATCAGCAAACCGGTGATGGCCGAGGTGCTGCGAGATTCGCCTGATTGTCTCGAGCGGTTGAGTGAGTTGCTGGCCCGGCGAAAAATGGAGAATGAAGGTGTCCTCAGAGAAGCCGCCTCGCAGGCGCAGAACGAAACGAAGGAGCGCGAGTACACCGCCAGCTTCCTGCACCGTTTGCGAACTTTTTTCGAGCTTTAGTATTCGCCAATCACCCAAACCACACCCGCATGGTCATCCCGAGTCGCGCAGACGAGGAGAGACCTCGCAATAGCAGGTGGCGCTTCCGATTTCCTCTGCGTAATCAACCAGCTTGCGTGAGATCCTTCACTTCGTTCAGGATGACAGCGCGCAGTCGCAAATAACCAATTGCCAGTGGTTGAAAAGCCACTAAAGTCCCCGGCTTTCAGCCGGAACACGTGATGAGCATTTTATTTGGCCTAACTATTTTGAATTCGGGAGTGCCGCTGTCGATGGTGTGCGCCGTTATCGGGCTGGCTTTCGCCTATTTCCTTATCGTGGCCATTATGCGGCACTCCGCCGGCAACGAAAAAATGCGCGAGATCTCGGCAGCCGTGCAGGAAGGCGCGAAGGCTTATTTGAATCGGCAAGTCAAGACGATCAGCGTGATCGCGGTGGTCATTTTCGTTTTGCTTTTCGTTTTTAAAGATCACCCCACAGCGATTGGATTTGTAATCGGCGCGTTTTGTTCGCTGGCGGCAGGCTTCATTGGCATGCGCATCGCCGTGCTGGCAAATGTCCGCACGACTCAGGCTGCCAGCGTGACGCGCACTGCGGCACTGCGCATTGCTTTCAACGGGGGAGCCGTGACGGGCTTGCTCGTGGTTGGACTGGCTTTGCTGGCGGTATCGATCTTTTATACCGTCGCGGGAAAGATCATCGGGCATGATCTGGCAGTGCGAAGTCTCGTTGGTCTGGCCCTTGGCGGTAGTTTGATCAGTGTCTTCGCTCGACTTGGCGGCGGGATCTACACAAAGGCGGCCGACGTCGGCGCGGATCTTGTGGGTAAGATCGAGACAGGGCTCGAGGAAGATGACCCGCGCAATCCCGCGACAATCGCGGACAATGTGGGCGATAACGTTGGTGATTGCGCCGGAATGGCGGCGGATGTTTTTGAAACTTATGCTGTGAGCTTGATCGGCGCCATTCTGGTCGGCGCGCTGACATTGGCGGGAAATCCCGCTGCGATTATTTATCCGTTCGTCCTCGGTGGCATCTCTGTGCTCGGAGCGATCTGCGGAATTTTCTTTGTCAATATTGCCCCTGGTAAACCTGCACCTGTACTAATGGGCGCGGTGATCACAAACGCATTGATCTCGGCAATCTTATTTTGGCCGGCAACGCACTATTTGTTTCCGGCAGGCGTGACCATCAGCGGCGTCGCGCGATCTCCCACTCAACTTTATTTCGCTTCGGTTATCGGTCTGGTCATGACCGCCGTGGTAGTGGCGATCACAAACTATTACACTTCGATGCGTTATCGGCCGGTGCAGAAAATTGCGTATGCCTCCGAGACCGGCCATGCCACCAACATCATCGCCGGACTAGCCGTTGGACAGCATGCCACGGCTTTGCCGGTTGGGTTTATCGGCATCGCAATCCTGCTCAGTTTTCATTTCGCCGGTCTCTATGGAATCGCCATCGCCGTGATGTCGATGTTATCCATGGCCGGCATAATCATCTCACTCGACTCATTCGGTCCGATTACTGATAATGCGGGAGGCGTCGCGGTGATGGCCAAGTTGCCGAAAGAAGTTCGCGCCGTGACGGACCAGCTCGACGCGGTCGGCAACACGATGAAAGCGGTCACCAAGGGTTACGCTATCGCCTCTGCCGGATTGGCGGCGCTGGTTTTGTTTGGATCGTATGTCGAAGAATTGAGGGCGCACGACGTTGCTTACGCCGAATTTCAGTTTTCTCTCACGGAACCAAAGGTGATCATCGGACTCTTCATTGGCGGATTGCTGCCATTCATCTTCACCGCATTTAGCATGGACGCGGTCGGGAAGGCGGCCGGCGCGGTCGTGCGCGAGGTGCGCCGGCAATTGCAAGCCAAGCCGGGAATTTTGACCGGACAAGACCTGCCCGACTATGCCACATGCGTCGACATCGTAACCAAGGCGGCGCTGCGCGAGATGATTGTTCCGGCGCTCCTGCCGCTCGTTTTCGTGGTCGCGGTGGCCATGATCCCGCAGCTCGGCCCTGTCGTGCTGGGCGGAATGCTCGTGGGAACGATCGTGACCGGATTGTTCATTGCGATCGCGATGACGTCGGGCGGTGGCGCGTGGGACAACGCAAAAAAATTCATTGAGGAAGGAAATCTCGGCGGAAAAGGTTCCTTTGCGCACGCGGCGGCAGTGACAGGCGATACCGTAGGTGATCCTTACAAAGACACGGCCGGGCCCGCGATCAATCCGATGATCAAAGTCGTTAACATCCTGGCGATCTTGATCATTCCGATTTTCTTCTAGGAAACTGACACTTCGGTGTCGCGGAAAGAACCGGCACTTTTGGTTTCAAGCTTGATTTAGACGAAGGCGCCAAGCAGTCTCCCCTCATGCCTCGGGTCCTAATCATCGAAGACGATGCCGAAAACCGGCGGGTAATATCAGATCTTTTCAGACGCGAAGATTGGAAGGTCCTGGAAGCGAATGACGGTGACGTCGGCCTGGAGCTGGCGCTGCGCGACAGGCCGGAGCTTATCCTGTGCGATTTGTTAATGCCCAGATCGAATGGTTTTCAGGTGTGCCGAACCATTCGCGAGCAACTGCAACCAACGAAGATCATCGTCGTCTCGGGACGCGATTACAGGGTCGATCGAACCAGCGCGCTCCAAGCCGGCGCAGACGAATATCTGCTTAAGCCAATCACGTGGGAACTGCTTTCGAGCACGATCGAGCGACTTCTGCCTGAAATCCCGCGGCGTCCCAGACCAAAACCTGAGATGGGAGGTGAGTCGACTCCTGCGCGAATAAGATTTTGGGGCGTTCGCGGTTCAATTCCGGTTCCCGGGGAGAGCACCGTCCGCTATGGCGGAAACACCAGTTGCGTGGAGGTGCGCGCCGATGGCGAGATCATCATTCTCGATGCCGGCAGCGGGATTCGCCTGCTCGGGCTTGCGTTGGACAAAGAATTCGGACCTCGGTCTATGAAGCTGACTCTCTTGATCTCACACACGCACTGGGATCATATCCAGGGGCTGCCTTTTTTTTCTCCCGCTTACAATCAGAAAAACCTCATCCGCGTTTTAGGCTACGAAGGAGCCCGCGCTGGTCTGGCAAAGATACTGGCCAGCCAAATGGAGACGCCGTTTTTTCCTGTTAGCTTACGTGAACTCCCGAGTCACCTGGCGATTGAGGAACTAAAGGAAATGGACTTTCAAGTTGGGAAAGTCGAGGTGCGTTCCAAGTTTGCTAATCATCCAGGGATTTGTGCCGGGTACCGTCTCTTCACAAGGTCGGGATCCATCGCCTACTTCCCAGATAACGAGCCTTACGAACCGCTGAAGCTGCACCTGGCTTCGCGCGATGGAATCAGCGAGGAAGAAGCGCGCGATTTTGCCACAGCCGAGCGCGCAAAGATGGTCGAGTTTCTCCAGGGCTGCGACCTCGCAATAATGGACACGCAATATACCGACGAGGAATACGCGAAGCACATCGGCTGGGGCCACAGCTCACTGAGCAGTGTGGTTTCCCTCGGACTCGACTCAAACGTGGGCAAGCTCCTGCTTTTCCATCATGATCCGAACCATGACGACGAAATGATCGATAAAATGGTGGAACACGCGCGCGCATTGGTGGCAAAGAGCGGAAAGCCCATGGAAGTCGAAGCTGCTCGAGAAGGCGCTGAGATCTTGCTCAGCGCAAAAACCGCAGCCGCTTGAATCACGCGCGGGCGCGACTGCGCTCGACTTGCAGCAGGGCAAATCGGTTTTAATTTTCTTGCTCCTTGCCTCGTGGTGTAACGGTAGCACCGGAGATTCTGGATCTCCTTGTCTAGGTTCGAATCCTAGCGAGGCAGCCACGTAAACCCCGAATGCTTTCGGGGCACGTGGCCATGCCGCTTTCATCATACCGCGTGAGACGAAGCCTTTTACGCGGTTCGAATCCTAGCGAGGCAGTTTCTTAAAGTCAGACACGATCTCCCCATGAGGCAGTCAGACATTGCCCGCCCGCTTCACAGGATCGCGCTAGAATGCGAATTGAATCACGGACGGCAATGAATGCGTCCCTATGACATCGGCAAATCCTGTACATGTTTACGAGATTCGTCCGCGCAAAGATCATCGCCGCGTTAATCTAATTTCAATGCGCTGCCATTTGGCGCGCTGTGGTACGGCGAACCGGATGCAATCGCGATCGCAATCGGATACGCAAAGTTTTCAGTCGTTCACATGGTGCTGTGATCCGCGTTTACGATGCAGCGAGCAAAGCAATTGAAACGCACGAGCGGGTAGGCGACTTCAAAGAGTGCTGAGTTCACTTTTTCGATTCGCATCGAATTATTCCGCTTCCTAAATGCCGAAGGATTCGACACAATTCTTGACGCAGGCATTGCTCACGGAGACCCATGAAAGCCAGCATATTTGCCCTTCTAACGCTCATTCTCTGCCTCGCAGAAGCAATGGCCCAAGACTCAGATAGTCAATCCCAAACACGGCCCCTTACCTACGAACAAGTGTTGGAGCGTTGGGATCGGAGCCGTTCTTACGGTGATCCGCGAGATTTGAGGACTTTCTCTCAAGACATGGTGACACGACGGCAAACCGGTGATGAGACGGACGATTTCTCACAAGGATTGCGTGACGGGCCGTGGATACGATTTTTTACGCCCGCAGCGAGCAGATTTTCAGGGGTGCGACTGGTCTAGTGATAATCGGAGCGTTAGTCGCAATCCTGTTGGCAGTCCTATTCACGCCGCATCGGTTCTTGTTTCCGCGCTTTAGCCGGGTATTAGCGATAAATGGCAACGAACGCGGGGGCCATCCTATCCACGAGGTGTTGCCGGCGAGTGCCTCAATAACGGATTCAACGCCCCATCCACCGAAGCCGAAGAAGAAGATTCTGCCGATCATAGCGTCCGCCGTTGGTCTCGCAATAATGATGGTTATCTTCAAGGAATGTCAGCACGAGCAGTTGGCGCAACAGCAGGCCGAACGCGCCAACACAACGATCACAGTTTGGATGCCTACCGGCCCAGACGGGCGTCTGCTTCCCTACGGGGACGTGGAGATTCTCAATAAGGGGAGCGACTACGTTCGGTTCCGCACCCGAGATGGACAGGTCATGGAGCAGCACGGTTCATTCAGGATTGAGACCAGCAAACGCCGCGATTACTGATCCCATGCCAAAAAAGTCTCGTCTCACCGTCCACTCAAACCGCCTCTACATCCAAAATGTATTTGCTACCACTCGTGACAGCCTCAAGCGATTAGACAGGACTCTCTACCATTACGCACGGGCTGGCCACCCGATGCGTGCAGCCGCTGCGGACTTACTTCGGCGATTTGAGGCTCTAAATAAACAGCTCGCAGATAAGCTAAAGAAGGGTGATCGCCATCTCTGACATATGGCAGCAGCTAATCGCTGTGCTGGCGGGATGAATTGCTTTTTGATTTTTACGTCTTAGTCGCTCGAATCGCCGATTCGAGTTCCAGAAATGTCAATTTTTCATCCGCTCGCACAACGAAACGCTTTCCGTCGTCGCGATGCTCGTCAGCAACGAAGATTGTTCGCCCGCGACAATCCACAGTTGAGACGCAGCCCAATTCAGTTCGCAATCCGTTCGACCCGGCTGCGCTTCGCTCAGGACAAGTTTCAGATTTGCGATTTGTCGGTGTTGCCGCATGGCTGCTGGCGGCGTTTGCGAAAGAAATCCTGCAAAATCACAGAGCATTCATTTTGCAGAACGCCAGATGTAATATCGCATTGATGATTTAAAGAGGGCAGTTGCAGAAGGTTAATGACACTTCCAGCAGCACCGGCCCCCGGGTCTGCGCAGCCAAAAATGACACGCTGAATTCGCACATGAACAAGTGCGCCCGCGCACATCGCGCACGGTTCCTTCGTCACGTAAAGGTCACAATCAGTCAGGCGCCAATCTCCCACGGCGGCCTCCGCCTGCGTCAACGCCAGCATTTCGGCATGCGCGGTTGCGTCCTTCAGCAATTCAACCTGATTATGGGCGACCGGTACTTCGTCGGCTTCGTAAGCCTTTCCTGCCTGTCGCAGCGCTTCGCGCATGAAATACTCGTCGCTTGGCAGATCAATCATCATTCAAGTTATAGTCGCAGCAGCAGCGCTCTATCATCGTGCTTCCCCGTGCGCCTCGACCCGCCTTCGCTCGCTACGGCGCGGCAGGCAGAGTGAGGCGGCCTACAATCGCACATCGCAAGCGCATTTGTAACCACGATGCTCAGTCGCCGTCGTTCCCTGTTCGCTTCGACAGCCTCTTGTGCGCCAAAGCGCTTCGGCGGCGGCGCGAGCGAGGCGGGATCCTCACTGAAAAATACGTCCGTGCAGACTTACGCTGGCGAACTTAATTGTATGCTAATGAAAAGATTATTTTCCATCCCGGTCATGTTATTTCTCTCACTCGTCACAGCTGGCGCTACAGAACAGGGCACTGTCGACCACTGCACTGCGATCATCCGCGATTTCCGACAGATGCCAGAAAGAGGAATTCCGAGAGACGTGCTTCGACATTCCAAAGGCCTGGCGATCATGACCGTCGTCAAAGCCGGATTGATTTTTAGCGGCAAAGGTGGCCAGGGCGTGGTGGTCGCTCGCACAGGTCATGGCTGGTCCGGCCCATCGTTTATCGCCACCGGCGGCGCGGGATGGGGTCTTCAGATCGGCGCCCAAGTAACAGATTTCGTGATCGTTCTTAACAATGACAGGGCCGTGCGAGCATTTTCCCGTGGAGGCAACGTGACGATTGGCGCGGATGTCAGTGCTGCCGCCGGACCGGTAGGCCGCACTGCGTCAGGCGCAGTCGCGCCGACGGCTGCGGTTTACACTTACAGCAGGAGCAAGGGTCTCTTTGCCGGCATATCCCTGGAAGGCGCAGTGATTGGAACGCAAAGGGATTCGAATTTCCGCTACTACGGTCGGCCTGTCAGGGCCGATGAGATTCTGAAAGGGTTGGAAGCCCCGCCACCGGGCGCGGCGCGGCTGCGTAGCGCGCTCGGGCGGTAACATCGACAATTCGAAATTGGAATAGCGGTTCCTCGAGCCAGTGACTCGTTAAAAAAGGTTACATCGGTACATCGATTCAGCGATTTAACACTTCGACGATTTGTCGTTAGCTGATTCGGTGTTCTCTCAACTGTCCGCACGGCAGAAAACAGACAGCTTGCCCTGAGAATTTCTTCGGCATATTAGGAGCCTATTGAAATACTCAGCCATGCCAACAGGCTCCTAGGGAATGCCGATGCACAACAACATCGAATCGCATCTGGTCGAGAAGCGCGTTTTCAGACCATCAAAGGATTTCACGAGGAAAGCGCGGATCAAAAGCCTCGATCAATATCGACGGATGTATCGAGAGTCGATCAAGCAGCCAGCGAAATTCTGGGCACGCGAAGCGAGTGAGCTGGTCTGGCGCGCGCGGTGGAAAAAAGTCCTCGAATGGAAAGCGCCATTCGCGAAGTGGTTCGTCGGCGGCAAACTCAATATTTCGGAAAACTGTCTCGACCGGCATCTAAACGGTCCGCGCCGGAACAAGGCGGCAATTATCTGGGAAGGCGAGCCGGGCGACAAGCGCACGCTGACTTATCAGCAATTGCATCACGAAGTCTGCCTATTTGCGAATGTGCTGAAACGAAACAACGTCAAGAAGAGCGACCGCGTCATCATTTATCTGCCGAATATTCCCGAAACGGCGATCGCCATGCTGGCATGCGCTCGCATCGGTGCGGTGCATTCAGTGATCTTCGGCGGCTTTAGCGCGGATAGTATTCGCGATCGCATCACCGATAGCGGCGCGATTGCTCTGGTCACGGCCGATGGTGCATATCGCCGCGGCGGAATTGTGCCACTCAAGAAAAATGTCGATGACGCGCTCGGTACTGGCACGTCGGTGAAACAGGTAATCGTTTTTCGTCGGGTCGGAAACGAAATTCACATGGAAGAAGGCCGCGATGTCTGGTGGCACCGTGAACTGGAATATGTCGATGCAAATTGCCCGCCGGCAGCGCTCGACAGCGAGCATCCGCTCTATCTTCTCTATACGAGCGGTTCCACGGGAAAACCGAAGGGAATTTTACACACCACCGGCGGCTATCTCGTCGGGGTTTACTCAACAATGAAGTACATCTTCGACATTCGCGATGAAGATATCTTTTGGTGCACCGCCGATGTCGGCTGGGTCACCGGTCATAGTTACATTGTTTATGGTCCGCTCGCGAATGGCGCGACGACTGTTATGTACGAGGGCGCACCGAACTGGCCCGAGCCT
>QHOW01000129.1:0-1252 GCA_003219435.1 Verrucomicrobiota bacterium
TCGGCAGCCGCCCCCAGATGGCAACTGGAGAATAGTCCAGGCATGCCGGTTGATTCCGAAAAAAGGCGTGGCGACGAGTTTGCGCGCATTCGCGATTTTCAAGAAGGACAATCCACAAGCGGAATTTTTCATCGCAGGCAAAGGTCCTTTACAGGGAGAATTGGAAATGCTCGCTGCCGGGCTCGGGATTTTCAAAGATGTTCATTTTGTCGGATTTCTATCACAACCAAACCTGCTGGAGCTTTATGCGGGCGCGCACCTGTTTTTGCACCCGAGCGAAACGTCACCAAACCAGGACCAGGAGGGCGTACCGAACTCACTTCTCGAAGCAATGGCGACCGGTTTGCCAGTGGCGGCGACCCAGCACGGTGGCATCCCTGAAGCGGTCGAGCACGGTCGCAGTGGTTTCCTTGTACCCGAGGAAGATCACGTTGCGTTGGCCAATGCCATGCAGGAGATCACACATTTGCGCGGCCTTCTTAGCGAAATGGGATTGCGCGCGCGTGCCGCAGTGACCGATCGATTCGAACAGGAGACACAAATCGACCTGCTGGAATCGTTTTACAAAGAAGCGATTGCCATGAATAGCGCCGCCCACCCAGCGAAATCCGAGCCAGTGACTCAATTTGCCCCGGAGTTTGCCGAGCGAGCGCCGGCGAAGTAAGGGCAGGTTGAGAATTTTGTTTGTCATCCACACAAAACGCGCTTTGGTATGCGCGTCAAGTTGTAGCCGGGGTCGGTGACCTCGGCGGGCCGGCATCACCGATGCCGGCTACAGCTGTGCTCTAAGAAATGCGCAATCGTTGTTTTCTACTGCTGGCGGTTATATTGTTTTGCGGGTTTGTGCTTGCAACGACGACGACTGCAGCAGAGGCTGCGCCTGCCCAGAGTGAGCACGAAGCCGTCCCGCTGAAGCCAACGCCGCTCTTTCAGATTGGCAAATTTGTAATTACCAACTCGATGTTGGTGACCTGGATTGTGGCTGGAGGTATTATCGTTTTTGCACAGGTAGCGACGCGTCGAATTAAACCGATCCCCAGCGGTATCCAGAACTTCTGGGAATGGCTGGTCGAAGGTCTGCACAATTTTCTCGAAGGAATCATCGGACGCCAACTGGTGAGCAAAACATTTTGGTTTTTTGCGACGATATTCATTTTCATTTTGTTCGTGAACTGGTTCGGGTTGATTCCTGGTGTAGGCACGATTGGCTGGGGCCACCACGACCCGGTGACTGGCATCTTTCACGTCGATC
>QHOW01000129.1:1347-8484 GCA_003219435.1 Verrucomicrobiota bacterium
GTTTCAAGCACAAGGTGTGGGCGGATTTTTGAAACATTTGTTTGCGCCAAAAGGCGAGACCACCGGCATTGTGAAAGTCCTCATGGTCATCATTTTCTTCGCGGTTGGCTGGCTTGAGGTGATTTCGATTTTGTTTCGCCCGATCGCGCTCAGCTTTCGATTGTTCGGCAATATCTACGCGGGCGAGAGTATTCTCGAAGCTATGTCAACCATGGTACCGTTACTTTCACCCGTTCTGCCGATTCCGTTTTATTTTTTGGAAGTGCTCGTTGGATTCGTGCAGGCACTTGTCTTCATGTTACTGACGGCGGTTTTCACGATGCTGATAGCGCAGCACGAGAATGGACCGGAGCGCGCGCATGCGTAAAATTTTTGGCGAGCTCATGATGGCTCGCTAAACCAAAAACTAACAAAACTATGATGTTACCACTACTGGCAGAAATGAGCGGAAGTATTCACGTCGGCCTTGCCGCGATGGGCGTAGGCATAGGCATTGGGTTGACGGGTATGGGAATGGCGTCAGCAGTCGGCCGTAATCCTGGCGCGTTCACCCAAATTCTTGTGCACGGAATCCTCGCGATCGCGTTGACCGAAGCCATCGTTTTCTACGCGTTATACCTCGTTCACTAATTGCGCAGAACGCAACGGTCGATCTCGGCGTCCGACATTTTAATTTATGGGTGTAATAATTGCCGCGGCAAACGGAGGCTTCACTGACGTGCTACGTGATACGGCCGAAACGTTCGGCTGGAATTGGCACTTATTCCTCTCACAGGTGATTAGCTTTTGTATCGTAGCGTTCCTGCTGCAGCGCTTCGCCTACAAGCCAATTCTTGCTGTGCTGGAGGAGCGCCGGCGCACGATCGAGGAAGGCCAGCTCAATGCGGAGAAAATCAAAAAACAATTGACCGAAGCGGAGGCGCGCTATGCGGAAATTCTGACCAAAGCAAACGCCGAGGCACAAAAGATGATCGACCAGGCTCGCGAAAGCAGCGCGCATCTGGCCGAGCGCAAGCAACAAGAGGCGATTGCGGCTGCGGAGCAAATCATTGCCAAGGCGCGCGAAGCCAGCGCAATCGAGCATGACCGGACGATGGAGTCTCTGAAGCGGGAACTGGGACGACTGGTGGTCGATACAACCGCAAAGGTCACCGGCAAGGTGCTCACTGCCGAGGACCAACAGCGCCTGCAGGAAGAAACATCCCGTCAACTCACTTAATGAAGATCAACAAGGAAATTCGCCGGCTATCCCGAGAAATGCTTCGAGCAAGCTTTAGCGATGGCCAGCTCGACTCCGGCCGAATTGCGTCACTGGTCGACTCGCTCATCGCGAGAAAGCCGCGTAATTACATCGATGTTCTGAAAAATTACAGGCGTCTGCTTCGACTCGAAGTGGAAAAACGCCGGGCCCGAATCGAGACCGCTAGCGAGGTCGACCGCGAAGCCACTTCGAAGGTCATCGAGAATCTGAAGAAGAGATATGGCGCCGACTTGGCGACTGAATTCGTGGTCAATCCCCAGCTTCTTGGTGGGATGCGCATTCGGGTCGGTAGCGACGTTTGGGATGGGAGTGTTCGCAATCGGCTCGAACGACTCCAGCAACAACTTTAATCAATCAAAATCCATGAGCAGTATACTCGAAGAGATCGAAACCAAAATTGAAGGACTAAAAACAGCTACGACGAAAAGCAATGTAGGCGTCGTGCGCGAAACCGGCGATGGAGTAGCCCGAATCGAAGGTCTTAGCGACGTTATGCTTAATGAGATGATCGAATTTCCAAACGGTGTCTTTGGGCTCGCCTTGAATCTCGAAGAAACTGAAGTCGGCGCCATTCTACTGGGTGAGACGACGAAGGTTTCGCAGGGCGACGAAGTGGAAACCACAGGAAAACTCTTACAAGTTCCGGTGGGCAAAGCGTTGCTTGGGCGCGTCGTAAATACGTTGGGCCAACCATTGGATGACAAAGGGCCGATCAAGACCGACGCATTTTATCCGCTGGAAAAAATCGCGCCCGGCGTTATCAAACGCCGCAGCGTTAGCCAACCGGTTCAAACTGGTATCATGGCGATTGATGCGATGATTCCGATTGGTCGTGGGCAGCGCGAGCTGATTATCGGCGACCGCGCTACTGGCAAGACGACGATCGCAATCGATACCATCATAAGCCAGGCGCGGCTCAACAAAGCTGGCGAACAAGGACAGATCAAAGATTATCGGCCGCTTTATTGCATTTATGTCGCGGTCGGTCAGAAAAATTCCAACGTAGCCAGCGCCCTCGCCGTATTGGAAAAAGAAGGCGCCATGCCATACACGACGATTATCTCCGCGCCGGCATCCGATACGGCAACCAATCAATATCTCGCGCCATTTGCGGGCGCTGCCATGGGCGAATGGTTCATGGATAACGGAATGGACGCACTTATTATTTACGACGATTTGTCGAAGCATGCGGTCGCATATCGCCAGGTCTCGCTCGTGTTGCGACGTCCTTCCGGTCGTGAAGCTTACCCAGGCGATGTTTTTTATCTACACTCGCGCTTGCTTGAGCGCAGCGCGCGCGTCGCCGAAGAATTTGGTGGCGGTTCGCTCACAGCGCTGCCGATCATCGAGACCCAGGCGGGCGACGTTTCCGCCTATATTCCGACGAACGTGATTTCCATCACAGACGGGCAGATTTATCTCGAAACCGATCTTTTTTACCAAGGGGTGCGGCCCGCGATCTCGGTTGGGCTCTCGGTCAGCAGGGTCGGTTCCGCCGCTCAAATCAAAGCAATCAAGCAAGTGGCCGGTAAGGTGAAGCTCGATCTCGCGCAATTTCGCGAGCTCGCCGCGTTTGCGCAATTCGGTTCCGATCTCGATGCTGCAACCAAGGCACGACTCGATCGGGGACAACGCATTGTCGAGCTTTTTAAGCAGAAACAGTACAACCCAATCCCGGTTGAAGAACAGGTCGCCGTCATGTGGGCGATGCAAAACGGATATGTCGATCCTGTCCCAGTCGAGCGGGTGAAGGAGTTTCAATTGAAACTCCAAGACTGGCTACAAACGCGCAAAGAAAGCTTGCTCGCGTCGATTCGCGAGAAAAAGCAGCTCGACCAAGAGATCGAGGCGCAATTGAAAACAGCGCTCGACGAATTCAAAACGACCTGGCGATGATCTGCGAAGAGTTTACAAGCTTGATATCGCAAAATGCGATATCAAGATCGCACGGTGGTAGAGGCACGTTGCCCATCGCTTTTACCGAGCATAGTGCCCTTACGCGGGGTAGGGCGCGCTCGCCAAGCGCGCCGAAACAGACGGCCCGGCGGTCCGTCCCTACCAAAGATCGCGAGATTGGATTTGATGTCCGTGAACGATCATCGCGTGACGGCACGACGAACAAATCAAATATCAAACATCAAACATCAAACGTCCGATAGATGGCCAATACTCAGGATATACGCCGGCGAATCAAATCGATTCGCAACACCGCGCAGATTACAAAGGCCATGCAAATGGTGGCTGCGTCCAAGATGCGCAAGGCGCAGCAACTCGCGCTGTCGGGCCGGCCGTATGCAGAGTTGATGAACAAGGTCCTGGTTTCGCTGCAACGACGCACCGATCCACGCCTGCATCCACTTCTTGAAATCAGGCCTCTCAAAAAGGAGTTGGTCTTGATCATCAGCACGGACAAAGGACTCGCTGGCGCCTTGAACACGAACCTCTTTCGCAAAGCCGCGAATTTTGATTCGGCGAAGACCGCTTTCGTGGTGACCGGCAAGAAGGCACGACAGTTTATCTCACGCACCAAACGCGAGTTACTGGCCGATTTCGAATTGAAAGACGCGCCAAGCTTTGTCGAAACCAAACCGATATCGAAATTTTGCACGGAAAAGTTTCTTAATCGAGAAGTGGATAAGGTTTCCGTGCTTCACACGCATTTCATCAACACGATCAACCAGCGCCCGGTTGTGCAAACCTTGCTGCCGATTAGCAGCTTCGATCTTCCACAGAAACATGAGGGAACAGACACAAGCCAAAGCGCCGATCCAATGATCGGCTACGTTTTCGAGCCAAACGCGGAGACAGTTCTCGATGTGATGTTGCCTTACTACCTTCAGTATCAGGTTTTCCAAATGATCCTCGATGCGCGCGCATCCGAGCACAGTGCGCGCATGGTAGCGATGAAAAATGCCACGGATAATGCAAATCAATTCATCAAAGACCTAACGCTGGAATACAACAAGATGCGCCAGGCCGGCATTACCACCGAGTTGCTCGAGATCGCTACCGCGCAAATGGCACTCGGCGGCTAGAGACTATCGAGATGAAGCCTTCGTGCGAATTTGCTTGCAACCTTAGGCGGGCAACCGTTTTGGAGTGCGCGGACATGTCCGCGCTTTTGAAAGCGGCGACATGTCGCCGCACTCCAAAAAATGGCCGCTCTACGCAGCCCCGGCACAAGACTTCCATATACGCTTTCTACTAACCAGTTTTATGAATACAGGAAACATCGTTCAAGTAATAGGTCCCGTTGTGGACGTGGAGTTCCCACAGGGGAAGGGACTGCCAAAAATTTATAATGCGCTCGAAACCGAGTACGAAGTGAACGGCAACCCGACCAAACTCACCCTCGAAGTCCAGCAGCATCTGGGTGAAAACTGGGTCCGCTCCATCGCCATGTCTTCTACCGAAGGATTGAAACGCGGGATGAGCGTCATTGATACCGGCGGGCCAATCTCGGTCCCAGTTGGGGATGGTGTGCTCGGCCGCTTGTTCAATGTCACTGGTGACCCGGTCGATAATCGCGGTCCCGTAAAGTTTGAAAAACGCTACCCGATCCACCGCCCGGCGCCCTCATTAACCGAGCAGGACACAAGGGTGCAGATTCTCGAAACAGGAATCAAAGTCATCGATCTTGTTTGCCCATTTTCAAAAGGCGGAAAAGTAGGTGCGTTTGGAGGCGCCGGTGTTGGCAAAACTGTTATCATCATGGAACTGATCAACAACATCGCTAAAAGTCACGGCGGCGTCTCGATGTTCGCCGGCGTCGGCGAACGCAGCCGCGAAGGCAACGATCTTTATACGGAGATGAGTGAGGCCGGGGTGATCGATCAAAAGGATTTGTCAAAGTCGAAAGTGGGAATGGTTTTTGGCCAGATGAATGAGCCGCCGGGCGCGCGGTTGCGCGTGGGCCTCTCAGCGCTGGCCATGACGGAATATTTTCGCGACGAGCGCAATCAGGATGTGCTGCTTTTCATCGACAATATCTTCCGTTTTTCCCAGGCGGGCTCCGAAGTGTCGGCCTTATTAGGGCGCACTCCCAGCGCCGTCGGTTATCAGCCGACGCTCGCCGCTGAGATGGGCGACTTGCAGGAGCGAATTACCTCAACAAACAAAGGATCGATCACTTCGTTCCAAGCCGTTTATGTTCCAGCAGACGATCTAACCGATCCTGCCCCGGCAAATACGTTCGCACATCTGGATTCAACCATTGTTCTCGAACGCTCCATTGCCGAGCTGGGAATTTATCCGGCGGTCGATCCGTTGGCATCGACATCCAAATCGCTCGCGCCAGAAATTGTGGGTGAAGAACATTACAACGTCGCGCGCGGCGTCCAGCGGGTCCTACAACGCTACAAGGATCTTCAGGACATCATCGCCATTCTGGGCATGGACGAATTAAGTCCGGAAGACAAACTGACCGTGTATCGTGCGCGTAAGATCCAGCGGTTTCTGAGCCAGCCATTTCACGTTGCCGAGGTTTTCACCGGTCACAAAGGTCAATACGTTTCCACTGAAGAAACGGTTCGCGGCTTCAAGGAAATTCTCGATGGCAAACACGACGATGTTCCCGAGCAGAACTTCTATATGAAGGGCAACATCGAGATGATTAAGGAAGGATAGTCTAAAGTGTTAAGTGTGAAGTTTTAAGTTTCGATAGTTCCTCGCTGTGACGTTTCACTTAGAACTTAAAGCTTAAGACTTAAAACTCCGAGAACATGGCCACTCTGAAACTCGAAATCGTCACGCCGGAAACAAAGATCTATTCCGAAGACGTGGACATGGTCACGTTACCCGGCTCGGAAGGTGAGCTTGGAGTTTATCCCAAGCATGTCCCGCTGCTAACCACTTTGAAACCAGGCGAATTGCGCGTCATGCAGAACGGCCGCGAAACAGCGATGGCCATTGGTGAAGGCTTTGTAGAGATTAAAGCCGACTCAGTTTCGGTTTTGACTGACATGGCTTTGGAAGCTGAGAAGATTGATATCGCTGCGGCCGAGGCCGCAGTCGGGCGTGCCAAGGCGGCGATGAAGGAAGATCATACTGCCGAAGAGGTGGCAGCGATCCAGGCGTCGCTGCAGAAAGCGCTTGCCCAATTGCACGTCAAACGCCGTCGCCATCACGGGTAATCAGTGCGGGAGGAACGGATGTCGGGCTGCCAGCCTGACTTGGCGAGCAGGCTGCCAGCCTGCCGCCGCGCCCATTCGCCAGGCTAGCAGCCTGCCGGCCGAGTCAGCCAAGCTGGCCGACATCCAATTCTGGCTGCTTCAGTCAAACACTTCCCCCGATTCGCGACAAGTGGAGAGGCGCTTGTGTCAAGCGCCTGTTTATTTCAAATTCGGTGCTTGGCACAAGCATCGCTAAACACCCTCGGGATCATCGCTGGAAATGGCGTGTATCCTCGATTGCTTGCTGATTCAGCGCGAAGAGTCGGCGTCAAGAAAATCATCGCGGCGGCATTTACGGGTGAAACAGATCCGGCGCTTACGCAACATGTCGATGTAATCGAGTGGATGCGGGTTGGCCAACTAAGCAGACTTCTAAAGTTTTTCCGTGACCAGGAAATTCATCAGGCGATCATGGCTGGCCAAATCGCGCCCAAAAATCTTTTCGATCTGCGTCCGGACTGGAAAGCGTTGCTCTTGCTGGGAAAAATAAAGCAGCCCAACGCGGAAACGATTTTCGCCGCGATTGCGACCGAGTTGTCGAAAGTTGAGGTCGATCTTTTGCCGGCCACAACTTTTCTCGAAGATTCACTCGCATCGTCAGGACTAATTGCGGGCCCAAAGTTATCGCGTCGCGAGGAGGAAAATGTCAATTTGGGCTGGAAGATCGCGAAGGAAATTGCTGCTCTCGACATTGGGCAAACTGTG
>QHOW01000130.1:0-600 GCA_003219435.1 Verrucomicrobiota bacterium
TCATCGTTAACGGCGAGAACGCAGCCGGCGGTCGAGGTATAACGGGAAAAATCACGATCGAGCTCTTGCGAGCAGGCGTGTCGGTTGTAACGACCGGTGACCATATTTGGGACCAAAAAGATATTGTCGCATTCCTCGCTCTGGAACCGCGTCTGCTACGCCCATTGAATTATCCTGATGGCGCGCCGGGCGGCGGATCGATTGTTCTGGAAACGGCCAAAGGAAAAATCGGAGTGATCAATGTGCAGGCGCGGACATTCATGCAGCCGATTTTGGAAAATCCGTTTCGCGCGCTCGAAACAGCAGTGACGAAGATGCGCCACGAAACCGCGAACATTATCGTGGACGCCCATGGCGAGACGACGAGCGAGAAAATCGCGCTCGGACGATTTCTCGACGGTAAAGTATCAGCTGTGATCGGGACCCACACGCATGTTCAAACAGCGGACGAACAAATCTTTCCAGGTGGCACTGCATTTTTGTGCGATGCGGGGATGTGCGGCCCGGTCAATTCGATCCTCGGTCGCGCCATCGAACCGATCATGAACAGGTTCGTTTCAAATCTTCCAGCATCATTTCCTGTCGCCGCTGGTGAAGTCC
>QHOW01000130.1:744-8762 GCA_003219435.1 Verrucomicrobiota bacterium
AGCCAACTATTGACCTCCTCAGTTTCGAATTGTCTAAGAAGATTACCGTCAAAACAGAAACCATGAAAAAATCTTTTGCCTTTACTCTCATCACTGCTCTGGCGCTCTGCGCTTCACAGGTGTGCCAGGGACAAGCGAACAAAAACGTCAAGGAAGCAAACAAGCTCGCTCGGGAAGGCGCGGAGGCCGCGAAGAATCAGGACTGGGACAAAGCCGTTGAACTACTTCGCAAAGCCACCGCTCTCGACCACAAGTACGCGGATGAACTCGCGGCTGTTTATCAACGACGTGGATACGCAGACGCCAGCGAACAGAAGTACCAAGATGCCATCACTGAATATGGCGAAGCGCTTAGATTGACTCCGCAAGATGTGCGCATCTACGAACAACGCGCGGCAGTGGAAATGAAAATAAATGATTATGATAAAGCACTCGCCGACTACTCCGCGGCCATTAAGCTCAAACCCGATGAAGTCCGTTATTACAACTACCGCGCCTATATTTACGAGCTAAAGAATGACCTGAAAAATTCGATGGCGGATACGGAGAAAGTTTTGCAATTGGATCCCAACAGTCAGGACGCAAAAGCGCGGAAGCAGCGATTGGAGCAGAAGCTATCTGAAAACATGCCTTTGACTCCTCCTCCGTCACCAGCTAGGTCGCCGAAAGCGTCGCCAGCAGCCGCAAGGACGCCCTGAATTGAATTAGTGAGTTGCACACGCATTCAACCCTCGCGTCTGCGGAAGGTGGATCGGCTTCTCCGAAGACGATGCTAAACCAATCGCCGAAGGCGCAAGATGATGTTCGCGATGCGTCGCGGCCATTCCAAAATCAGGCGGGCAAAGCCGCATTGGCTTTGGCAACGCGTTGAGGACAAACGCGTTCCACCTTCGCATTTGCGAAACGTGGGGCGGCCGCTCGAGATTAGCTGTTGTTTGGCGAAACGACAGGCTCGCCTTCTTCGGCAGGTCTCGGTGGCGAAGCGAATCTCCTTTTCCGGCGATTTGCCGGCAACGGTGAGAGCGTCATCGTCACGTTCCGGCCCGTGATCTTGGGTTCCATTTCCACTTGAGACATGCTGGCGAGATCGTCGCGAACTTTTTCCATCAACTGCATGCCAAGCTCCTGGTGTGCCATTTCCCGGCCACGAAATTGCAGCTGGACCCGGACTTTATTTCCGCGATCGAGGAATTCTTCGCCGTGACGGATTTTTGTCAGATAATCGTGGTCGTCGATATTAACGCGAAACTTGAGTTCTTTCAGCTTCGCGCCGGCCGGTCTCTTGTCTCTCTCGTGCTTGGAAATATCGTATCGGAATTTTCCGAGCGCGACGATTTTGCAAACCGGCGGATTCGCGGTGGGCGCGATCTCGACCAGATCAAGGCCCATGCTCTGGGCTTTGCGCAAGGCATCCGGCAACTTCATGACGCCGAGCTGTTCGCCGCTGGAACCTAAAATGACCCGGACTTCGCGGGCGCGAATCCGGCCGTTTACACGAAATTGTTGTTGCAGATTAAATCAAGCTCCTGACCGGCGGTACGGGAGTGCGCCGCAACGCCGTATTTTTCCTTATCGCAATTTTCGGCTGCCACCTGCGTGAATTAGCCGAAACACTCTGGCGTCGCCACAGCTGCGATGACCGCGGGGACGTGCTCGCATTAATAATTGCGAGCCGGGAAGAAGTTGTAGGCAACATTTTTGCGCTGGCAAGACGAATCTCGTGACAATGACGTGTCGATCTTCCCACAATCAAGCGGCCACGAGCGGCTCCAGGCGCACAATGTGCAATGGGGAGACCGAGTCGTAGCGATCGGGAATATCCTCGGTTGGATCGGCGACTGGCCGCGCGACTAACAGTGCCATTCGGGTAAGCATTGCCATTTCTGGATGGCTCACGTCCATATATTTGCCGGCACTCGTGTGAACACGAAAGGGAACAAACGGCGTTGCTCTAAGCATCCGACTTATTTCTTCACAACCACATAAATTAACTGAGATGAAATAATTTCTCAATCATGATCACGCCGGTGGTTCGCCAAAATGCGCTTTGTATGCGGCGTAGGCCGCGGCGTCATCGAGCATCGAGTCCATGATCGCGACAAACGGATCCAGTCTGACGAATCCGGAAAAAACCGCGCGGTCTCCAATCTCGCTGTCAAACACGAAGGTCGGCCGCTGCGTCACTTGCAACAAGTGAAAATCGGCGGTATCCGCGCGGACACGCGTTTCGACAACGATCGAACGCGCGCGTTCCAGCAACTCATTTTCATCAAGATTTGCCGCCTTTGCCGCAATCTCCGCGGCGATCTTCCAGTCCTCAAAATGCCGGCCTTCGCGCAGCCCGGCATAGGCAAGCGCGAGACGAACGCGATCGTCTGTAATCCCAAAATCCTTGGCCGCTTCCGCCACGCAATTTGGCGCGAGATATTCCGATTGCTTGTGGTCGCACCAATCGCTTCTCAGCATGGATGGCGAGCGCATGATCGTTCCGCTGCGCCGATAAAACCATTCATGTTGCTCTCGCGATGTCGGAAGGCCAGACTTGTCCATCAGGGCGATCTTCCACAGAAATTCCGCTTTGCCCTCGTAGCGTTTTTTTAATTCCGCCCAGGCCGGCTCCGCCCAAAAGCACCATGAAGAAATGACATCGAGATAGTAGGTAACGGTGATGCGCATGTTTGAATTTTAGAAAGGTTAAAAAAGTTACATTAGTTACAAATGTTACAAAGAAAGACTTACGCTTCCGCTTCCTCTTAGTCTTACTCTTTCATGGACCGCAGATGAAGAGGTAGAGGAAGCACCAATGTAACGATGTAACACTTTTAACTTTTCACTCTGAATCGTGGACCTGAATCACGTTTTTCTCTTCCTCGCGGTGGTTTCACCGCTGCTTGTCCTGGCGCGAGCGTGGCGACCCGATGAATCTTATCGTGGTTGGCGTATCGCCGCGCTCGTCGTTCTGACGATTACCGGCCTCGCGTGGATGTTCTGGCGTCCCGTCGCCGGATACATCGGCGGCGGAGCCTGGTTCGTTCTCCTCTTCCTCCCCGCAATTGGATTACGCAAGATGACGGAGCTCGCCAGCAGGGGAGACTACAAATCGGCAAGGAAACTTGGAGCAGCGCTTCAAATTTTGCATCCGAGCGCTGAGTTGCGCGAACAGCTTCTATTATTTCACGATTTGGAGACTCGTCAGAACCACCGAGTCGCTTTCAGCTCAGTTCCGGTCGGGGACGGAATCACGCAGCAAGTTCGGCCTCGCCATTTCCGGCGTGCGCCTGCCGTTCTCATCTTGATTCTTCTCAACGCGGCCGCGTTCCTTTTCGAAATTTCGTTCGGTGATTGGAACGACCCTGAAGTGCTGCATCAGATCGGCGCGCTGGAGCCTTACGCTGTTGTGCAGGGCGAGTACTGGCGTCTTTTCACGGCACTTTTCTTGCACGGAGGTCTGGCCCATCTGCTTTTCAATCTGTTCGCGCTTTATGTTCTTGGTCCGCCGCTGGAACGAGCGATCGGCGCGGTGCGGTTCGCTCTCTGTTATTTGATTTCAGGGCTCGCCTCGAGCACGGGCGTAGTGCTCTTGACCGTAACCGGTCTTGTCCAAGTGTTTCAACTCGTCGGCGCGTCGGGATGCATAATGGGAATCGTCGGCGCGTGGGCGGGATTTTTACTGCGCCATCGTCATGCGCCGCAGGCGAAACAGCGCCTGGCAAATATCTTTATGATCATCGCGATCCAAACCGCTTTTGATCTCTCTACGCCGCAGGTCAGCATGGCGGCGCATCTTTGCGGATTAGTCGCCGGATTCTTCCTCGGCCTCATTCTTGCGCCGCGACCTGTGGCCGCCTCGGCTGGTCCGCCGTAGCCTCCAGCCTCCGCAGTACTGCTACGAGGGACGGGTCGGCGAAGGCGGATGATCCCGGCCGCGACCGACCAGCACCACCGGTCGAGGAAAACTTGCCCGATGAAGTTTTCTCGATTAACTCCCGTCTCTGCTTCCCGCTGCGTTGGCATGCCAACTTTTCAAACTTACAACGTGACTCCGACTTTGCCGGTGGCGCTCGAGCCGCTGCGCGAGTTGAGTTTCAATCTTTGGTGGACGTGGGAGCCCTCTGCGCGCCGCGTTTTTCGACAGCTCGATCCCGAGCTTTGGAACCGGACCAATCACAACCCAGTCCGCATGCTCCAACTCTCGCGCCAATCGCGCCTGGAAGAACTTTCACAGGACAAGACTTTTCTCCGCGACCTAAAGCAGGTTTTCGAGGCGTTCGAGAAATATTTGGGTCGCAAAGACACATACGGAAAAACCGGCGCCGGCAGCGCCATCAAAAACCCGATCGCGTATTTTTCCGCTGAATTTGGCTTTCACGAATCAATCCCGAATTATTCCGGCGGTCTCGGCATCCTGGCGAGCGATCATTGCAAATCGGCGAGCGATCTTGATCTAAACTTTGTTGGGATCGGGTTGCTCTACCGCCACGGTTATTTCAGACAGCAGATCGACAAGGAGGGCATTCAGGAAGCGATCAGTCTGAATCAAAGTTTTTATCATCTGCCGATCCGCGAAGTCCGTCGTGGCGACGCGAATCTGCTGGTTTCAGTGCCAATCTTGGACCGCGAAGTTTATGCCAGGCTTTGGGAGCTATGTGTGGGCCGGGTCAGCGTTTATCTTCTCGACACAGACACTCCGGAAAACAGCGCCGAGGACCGATTGCTCACCGCCGAGCTTTATGGCGGCGACCTGGAGATGCGAATGCGCCAGGAAATCATGCTGGGGATCGGTGGAGTGAAGGCGCTGAACGCCCTCGGCATCGAACCGGATGTCTTTCACATGAATGAGGGGCACTCCGCGTTCCTCGCGCTCGAACGCATTCGCCTCAATATCATCCAGAAAAAGCTCGATTTTTATTCCGCCCTCCAGGTGGTGGCAGCAGCCAACGTCTTTACTACTCACACCCCCGTCCCTGCGGGAAACGATTCGTTCTCGCGGGAGATGATGAAAAAATATTTCGGCACATTTGCCGGGGAACTCAACATTCCGTTCGACGAGCTGTTCTCATTCGGCCAGACGCGCGTCGATCCAAACGACCCGTTCAGCATGACCATCCTGGCGTTGCGCCTGAGCCGGCACGCCAACGGGGTAAGCAAATTGCACGGCGAAGTCAGTCGATCGCTTTGGAAAGATGTCTGGACAGACGTGCCGGTGCACGAGGTCCCGATCACCAGCATTACCAACGGCGTCCACACCAAAACGTGGATGGCGCCTGAGTTTTCGGCGCTTTACCAGAAGCACCTCGGCGCATGGGAGGAACATCTGACCGAACCCGATTTCTGGCGCGGAGTGATCGATATTCCCGACGCACAACTTTGGGAGACGCATCAAAAACTGAAACTGCGTCTCATTGAATTTGTGCGTGAATGGGAGCGACGGCGCCGCGAACGTCTGGGAGAATCGCCGGAAACAATTCGCAGGGCGAACCGGATTCTTGACCCCGACATTTTGACGGTCGGTTTCGCGCGCCGTTTCGCGACTTACAAACGAGCCACGCTTCTGTTTAGCGACAAGGAACGGCTGAAACGATTGCTCAATGACACAACGCGACCGGTGCAATTTATTTTTGCGGGCAAAGCGCATCCGCGCGACGAAGCCGGCAAGGCGCTCATTCAGGAAGTTTACAAATTTAGCCGCGAAGCCGGGGTCGAAAATCGCATCGTTTTCCTGGAAGACTACGATAGCTACATCGCGCGCCGTCTTGTGCAGGGGGTCGATCTTTGGTTGAACCATCCACTTCGCCCCCTGGAAGCAAGCGGGACGAGCGGAATGAAATCGGCGCCAAATGGCGGGATAAATCTGAGCGTGCTCGACGGCTGGTGGCGCGAGGGATACAACGGCAACAACGGCTGGGCGATTGGGGCCGAGATCAATGACGGTACCGTCGAATTTCAAAACGAAGTGGACGCGAGCAGTCTTTATCAACTGCTCGAGAACCAGATCATTCCGCTTTATTACGCAAAACCCGACGGCAAACTTCCCCTCGCCTGGCTGCAATTGATGCGCGAATCCATTCGCAGCGTTACCCCGGTCTTTAACACGCAGCGGATGGTGAAGGAATATACCGAGCGACTTTATATTCCGGCCGCGCGATCGTATGAAGATTTTTCTCGCGATGGCTGCGGCGCAGCGACGCAGCTGAGCCAATGGAAAACACAGATGCGGAAAGACTGGCCGCAAGTGCAGATTTCGGATATCCAGATCGGCAACAAAGACCGGCAAAATATTTCGGTTGGCGAATCGCTGGAGATAACCGCGCGCGTCCATTTGGGCGCAGTCGCTCCAAGCCACGTGCGGGTGGAAGCATACCACGGCGAAGTAAATAACGGCGATATCCGTAACCCCAGCGCGACAGTTCTCAATCAAAGTCCCGACCAGTCGGGAATGGGCGACGGCGATTATATTTATCAGGGGTCAGTCCCCGCCTCCGAAAGCGGCACTTATGGTTTCAGTGTGCGCGTCGTGCCCACGCATCCGCATTTGATGCAAGCGCACGAACTGCGCCTCATCACCTGGTCGTAAATTCTGGGCGTTCAGACAAACATGCTATTGAACGGTAGCTTTGGCCGCTTTTTCCGCGAAAAAGTCTTGTCAATTGGCCGAGCATTTAACTAAGCACTTGGACCAGAGGGAATTTAGTAACCTAGTTCCGTTGAGAAGGTGAAACTGTGAACCGCACAAAGGCGATTTTGAGTGTAACGCTGATGGCATTCGCCTTTCTGTCCCTAATAGCTGGGATTAACATCACCAACCCGGTCGCCAACCCGAAGTGGGGACCGCTCGACGCCGACGGTTTGACATTTCCTCTGCTTCGTCTCGGGTCCACGTTAGTGTACGACCCAACCTCGAATAGGATTATCCTGTTCGCCGGGACTTCATCCGACGAACCTTCGGGAAACCCGCGTCTAAATGACGTCTGGGTATTGACCAATGCCAATGGCTTCGGAGATACGAGTGAGTGGAGCAATCTGATTCCGACGGGCGGCCCTCCTCCCGTGCGCAACGACCATTCGGCAGTGTACGATGCGGTAAACAATCGCATGATTATTTATGGCGGGTGCGGCGCGGTTCCTACGTCGAACGGCTGCCTGATGACGTATGGGTTCTAGACCATGCTAATGGTCTGGGTGGAACTCCGACTTGGACACAACTCTTTCCTACCGGTGCACCGCCCGGCGCGCGGCAAGGTCACCAGGCTGTTTACGACCCGAGCACCAATTCAATGATCGTTTGGGCAGGTCAGAATGGTGGCGGGAGCGCCTGTTCTCCTGATGCCTATTCAGATGTATGGGTGCTAAGGCATGCCAATGGCATCGGCGGCACTCCAAACTGGGTCCAACTCTTGCCCACGGGGGGGCCACCAGCGGGCCAGTATTTTTCGACTGCGGTTTACGATTCCTCGAACAATATACTGATAGTTTTCGGCGGCATTGGTATGGTTGGCACCAACTGTCAATCTACAAATGCGGTTTGGGCCCTCTCACATGCAAACGGCATCGGAGGAACCCCGGTGTGGCGCAACCTTGTTGCTCAGGATGCCGACGGGTCCCCGGCCAATCGAGAGCACCAAGCTGCTGTCTATGCATCAAGCACTAATACCATGACGATTTTCGGCGGCGACAACATCACTGGTACGTTTTTCGGCGATACCTGGGTGCTTTCGAACGCCAATGGAATCGGTAGGCACCCTATCTGGAAGCACCTAATCAATGCTACGGGGCCGGTTCCAAGCACCCGTTGGAACGGCGGCGTTATTGATACAGTGCACGACAGCATGATTATGTTCGGCGGCGCGGGTGATGGCGAAAGTGGCAAGAGTACAACACTGTGGACCACGTGGACACTGAGCCCCTCCAGCGGGCGGTGAAGATCAGGCGCCAAAATAGGAGCTAGCCAGATAGCCTTGCGGCGTCACGCTGTTGAAGGCCCGGAATCCTGATCTTGCCGACGGGGTACTTGAATTCAG
>QHOW01000131.1 GCA_003219435.1 Verrucomicrobiota bacterium
CACATTCACCCACTAGATCGGGTCATACGACATTAGGTGAAACCTGCAGGAGAGCGATTGCATCGCGGCGCACCGAAAGTGCACCGCGATGCCGCCATCCAAGCGCGGCCACCGCAAGCAAATCTTTGTTGGGCAACCATTCATTTTATGAAAACCTTCAAACTTCTTTCATGGTCCGTTTCAACGACACTTCTCATCGGCACCCTGGCCCACGCAGATGTAGTCATGGACTGGAACATTGCCGCACTCGACGCGATCCGCGCTGGCGGCACGGCGCCACCCATCGCTTCCCGCAGTCTTGCCATTTGTCACATCTCAATCTACGACGCGGTTAACGGCATCGCCCGCACGTACGAACCCTATCTCGTGCCGAGCGCAGTGCGGGCCAGCGCTTCGCGAGAAGCCGCGGCCAGCGCCGCGGCACACGAGGCGCTCGTCAATTTGTTCCCGGCTTCCGCATCCACCTTCGATGCGCTTCATGCCGCGATTCTGGCTACCATCCCGGATGGCCCGCAAAAGACCGCAGGCACCGCCTGGGGTCAGTTCGTTGCGAACCAAATCCTTGCGGCGCGAGCCAACGATGGTTGGGACGCCACGGTTCCGCCGCCGGGCGGGAGCGGTCCTGGCGTATGGGTGCCGACTCCTCCTGATTTTCTTCCTTATGCGCTGCCGCAGTGGGGATTCGTCACACCATTTGCAATGAGCAGCAGTTCCCAGTTCCGGCCGCCAGGTCCGCCAGCTCTCGACAGCGAGCAGTACGCGGCCGATTACACCGAAGTCAAGGAACTCGGCGCGGCTGTTGGTTCGACGCGCACGGAAGAGCAGACCCAGATCGCCTTGTTCTGGGCCGATGGCGCTGGCACCGAAACGCCTCCAGGCCACTGGAACAGTATTGCGCAGATTATCGCCGAAGATCGGCTTAACACGCTGGAACAAAATGCCCGGCTGTTCGCTTTATTGAACATCGCTATGGCCGACGCCGCCATTTGTGCTTGGGACGCCAAGTACACGTTCGACTTCTGGCGCCCGGTAACGGCGATTGCCTTCGTCGAACCGGAACTGAACTGGATGTCGTTCATCGTGACGCCGCCCTTTCCTGATTACGTCTCCGGACATAGCACGTTCAGCGCCGCCGCCGCGACAGTGCTCGCGCTTTTTTACGGCACCGACGACCTTCCCTTCACAATTGGCTCGGACTTTCTCCCCGGAGTATATCGCAGCTTTCCAACACCGCTGGATGCGGCTGACGAAGCAGGGGACAGCCGTGTGTATGGTGGCATTCATTTCCGAACGGCGAGCGAAGATGGCTTGGAAGCCGGCATCAGCATCGGCGAATGGACCGGTACCCATTACCTACTGCCGAAGGGCAATCATTCGCGAAGGTAACAGCGGAACGCTACGCTGAGAAAATTGTGTAAAAAATCGCGGATTTTGCTTCCATTCCGCGCCTCGACTGCGGTAATGTCGGCGGCTGCAGGCAAAAATGGATAACATTATCGAAGCGAAAGAACTGCAGATTGAGCGCAAGCACTTCTATGTGGAGCTCCGCGAGAACGATCGCGGGAAATTTTTGCGCATCACCGAGGAAGCTCACGGCCGGCGTAATAGCATCATCGTTCCCAGTACGGGCGTGGATGAGTTTACCGCGGCGATTTCTGAAGTTCTAACCAACAACGGAAGCGCGCCGCTATAAATCGACGGGCAATCCTGTCCGGGCCGGTTTTGGCGGATGGTTATGGCTTTGGGAAGGCATAACCACCTTCTGACTACGACGCACTTGCCAGGCGCCGGAGCGCCGTAGGCGCGACATGCATATAGTTACAGCAACACGAATCCAATAAGCTCCGTTAGGAGCGTCACGTGGAGGCGCGCACGAAATGGCGAACACCTACACACAAATATATCTGCACATTGTCTTCGCAGTTTCGGGTCGTGCGTGCGTGATTTCCTCTACCCACCGTGAGGAACTGCAGAAGTACATCACCGGAATCGTTACGCGAAAGGGCCAAAAATTGATAGCGATCTACTGTATGCCCGATCACACGCATGTGCTGCTTGGCCTCAAACCGAACATCGCTCCATCAGACTTGATCGGCGACATCAAAACAGGATCGACCAATCACATCAATGAGCAGCGCTGGTTCGGTTGCCATTTTTCGTGGCAGGAAGGTTACGGCGCGTTTTCGGTTTCGCATTCGCACCTGGATCGCGTGGCAAACTACATTCGCAACCAATCATGTTCCATACAATCAACGTTATATTTTCAAGCCCATGGAGTAATCCGGAGCTTGAACATGTCGCTCCCATGGAGCTTTTCCGTCGACTTCTGCGATGAGACTATAAACATTACGCTACTAACGCAGCTCGATTTTCGAAAACGTCACCAGGATATTGTTTGATTCGCTCACGCGTTGACACTGCGACATGCGAAACTACTTTGGCGCTTCGCCCAATTGAGGCTCTTCTGGGCTACTGAATCATGGTCACGACGCGAAAATCCCGCAGACGAAAAAAGATTCGGCGCACGAGAGCAAGATCGAGATCGGACGCGCGCGTGGCACTTCGCAAAAAGAAAAACAAAATGCCGCGTTATGTTTATTATTTTGGCGACGGTCACGCCGACGGATCAGGCGGCATGAAGCCGCTCCTTGGCGGCAAGGGCGCAAACCTCCACGAGATGACCCGCATTGGTTTGCCTGTGCCCCCGGGGTTCACGATCACGACGGAAGTTTGCAGTTATTTTTACGATCACAACCACGCTTACCCGCCTCAATTGGAAACTCAGGTAGCCGCTGCGCTCGCCAGGGTTGAGAAATCCGTCGAAAAAAAATTAGGCGACAGCGAGCGACCTCTGCTCGTTTCTGTGCGCTCGGGCGCGCGCGATTCGATGCCGGGAATGATGGATACCATCCTGAACCTGGGGATGAACGACAAGGTAGTGGAGATTGTTGCGAGAAAGACAAACAACGCGCGGTTCGCCTGGGATTCGTATCGGCGCTTCTTGCAAATGTATGGCGACGTGGTCATGGGCGTGCAGAAGCGCCCGGGAGAAGATGACGAGCCTTTCGAGAGCGCAATCGAAAAGCTGAAAGATCAGCGTTATGGCAAGCATGATTTCCCGGATGTCAGGTTGACGGTCGCCGATTTGAAGGAGCTGGTGCAGCGCTTCAAGGCGTTGATCAAAAAGCGCACCGGAAAATCGTTTCCGCAAGATCCAACCGAACAACTTTGGGGGGCGATCAGCGCGGTTTTTGGCTCGTGGATGAACGATCGCGCGATCGTTTATCGCCGGAAATACGGGATTCCGCATGATTGGGGAACGGCGGTCAACGTGCAGACGATGGTGTTTGGCAACATGGGAAAAACGAGCGCGACCGGCGTCGGCTTCACCCGCGATCCTGCAACCGGCGAAAAAGTTTTCTATGGAGAGTATTTGGTCAATGCACAGGGTGAAGATGTCGTCGCGGGCGTGCGCACGCCGCATCCGATTGCCGATCTAGCGAACGAAATGCCGGCGGCCCACAAGGAACTGATGAAAGTCCGCGCCATCCTTGAACGGCATTTCAAGGACATGCAGGACCTCGAGTTCACCGTGGAAGAAAACCGTCTCTACATTTTGCAGACGCGAAATGGCAAACGCACTGGCCATGCTGCGGTCCGGATCGCCGTCGATATGGTCGGTGAAAAATTGATTCCTAAAAAAGAGGCGGTGCGACGCATCCCGGCCGATTCGCTCGCTCATCTTTTGGCGCCGATTTTCGACCGGCGATCGGCCAGGGAAGCGAAAAAAATCGGAAGCGGCCTGGCCGCCGGACCGGGCGCTGCTTGCGGTCACGTTGTCTTTAGCGCGGAGGAAGCCGTGGTGCGCGCGGAAAAAGGTGAGAAAGTCGTGCTCGCCCGCATTGAAACCTCGCCGGAAGACTTACGCGGCATGATTGCGGCGGAGGGAATTCTGACGTCACGCGGCGGGGTTTCTTCTCACGCGGCTCTGGTCGCGCGGCAAATGGGCAAAGTGTGCGTCTGCGGCGCGACCGGGATTCAAATCGATTACCAAAACCGTACCCTGAGCGCAAACGGCACAACTTTGAGTAGAGGAGACTACATCTCGATTGATGGAACCGCCGGCGAGGTCTTTGCCGGTGAAGTCGCGACTGCGCCATCGGAGATTGTCCAGGTGCTCGTCGATCGATCGCTCGATCCGAAGAAGAGCGTAACCTACCAGGAGTACGCGAAATTGATGAAGTGGACCGACGAATTCCGCACGCTTGGCGTCCGCACAAATGCCGATACTCCCGAGCAAGTGGCAAACGCAGTGGCCTTCGGTGCCGAAGGAATAGGGCTCTGCCGCACAGAGCATATGTTTTTCGAAGGAAACCGGATCGACGCCATGCGGGAAATGATTCTGGCCGGCACGAAAGACGAGCGGGCGCGGGCGCTGGCCAAATTGCTCCCCTATCAGCGTAACGATTTCATCGGCATCTTTACGGCCTTAAAAGGTTTGCCTGCCACGATCCGGTTTCTCGATCCGCCGTTGCACGAATTTCTGCCCGCCGATCACGCGCAACAGAGCGAGCTGGCGAATAAGCTCGGCGTGGCCGTGGAGCAAATCGCCCGTCGCGTCCACGAACTGCACGAATTCAATCCGATGCTCGGCCATCGCGGCTGCCGCCTGGGCATCTCTTTTCCTGAAATTTCCGAAATGCAGGCGCGCGCAATTTTTGAAGCCGTCGCGAAGGTGCAAGGCAGCGGAATTAAGGTTCGCCCCGAAGTCATGATTCCGCTGGTGGGATTCCCTCGCGAGTTAAAGCTTCAGATCGACATCGTCCGTCGCGTCGCCACCGAAGTGGCAAAGGAAAACCAAACCAAATTTAGTTATCTCGTCGGGACAATGATCGAAATCCCGCGCGCGGCGCTCGTGGCCGACCAGATCGCCCGCGATGCCGAGTTCTTCAGTTTCGGCACGAACGATCTTACCCAGACGACTCTCGGAATGAGCCGGGATGACTCGGGCAGTTTCCTCCCGGCTTACGCCGAACTCGACATCGTCGATACAAATCCGTTCGCGTCGATCGATCAGAAGGGGGTCGGACGTTTGATGGAAATCACCCGCGATTTGGGACGCAAAACCCGGCCGGACATCAAGCTTGGGATTTGTGGCGAACACGGTGGCGAGTCGAACAGCGTCAAATTCTGTCATCGGCTCGGTTTAGATTACGTCAGTTGCAGTCCCTTTCGGATCCCGATTGCGCGGTTAGCCGCAGCGCAAGCCGCGCTCGAGTGATCGCTTCCGAATGAATTTGGTCGTGTATTGGAACCCTTTCGGCAAGGAAAGCAAATTGACAGATAAGAATCGCGGGAGGCTTAGCGCCGTAGGCGCAGCATGTTTATAGCCGCCGAAACAGTCTATGTGATAAGCTCCGCTAGGAGCGCCATGCCAGGCTGCAGGAAATGGCGAATACGTACACGCAAATCTATCTGCATGTTGTCTTCGCGGTCTCTGATCGCGCTTGCGTGATTGCCGACGCGCATCGCGAGGAGCTGCAAAAATACATCACGGGAATTGTCACGCGAAAAGGCCAGAAACTGATTGCCATCTAATGTATGCCCGATCACACGCATGTGCTGCTTGGTTGGAAACCAAACGTCGCGCCGTCAGATTTGATCGGTGACATTAAGACGGGATCAACTAATCACATCAACGAGTAGAGATGGATTGGATGTCATTTTTCATGGCAGGAAGGCTATGGCGCGTTTTCCGTTTCCCATTCACATCTTGACCGCATCACGAACTACATTCGTAATCAAAAGACGCATCATCCCAGAAAGTCTTTTCAACGAGAGTATCTTGAGTTTCTGGAGCGGCATCACGTTCCGTACGACCAACGTTACATCTTCAAACCCCTAGAGTGAGTCTAGAGGTCTTGAACATGCCGCTCCTATGGAGCTTCGGCCCGCGTTCGGCAATGAGGCTATAAACATAGCGCTCCTAACGGAGCTTTGCCGCGCCGCAGGCAACGAAGTTGCGCGTGTAACTCCATATGTGCGCCGAACGTATAGTCACGGCGGGCCCGATGAGCGGCGTGGCTGCCAGACTTGAAGCGCGATTGGCCTTCCGTAGTCTCCTTGAATGAAATTGCGCGAACGAACGACTGAATTCGATTCCTTCGCGCGCCGCCACATCGGTCCGAATCAGGGAGAGATCGATGCGATGTTGGCCAAAGTCGGTTTCGAAAATCCTGACGCATTGATCGACGCCGCGGTCCCGAAAAATATCCGCATGGACCGACAGATAAACCTGCCGGAAGCCAAATCCGAGATTGAGGCGCTGGCCGAGCTGCGGGCGATATCGAAGAAAAACAAAGTCGCGCGCTCATACATTGGCGCCGGTTATTGCGACTGCATAACCCCGCCAGTCATCCAGCGAAACATTCTCGAAAATCCCGGCTGGTACACTGCTTACACGCCTTACCAGGCCGAGATCGCGCAAGGCCGGCTGGAAGCATTGCTCAATTTCCAAACAATGATTACAGACCTGACTGCGTTCGACATCGCCAACGCATCATTGCTCGATGAAGCCACTGCCGCCGCCGAGGCGATGTCGCTCTGTCACGCGACCGTTCCGGATCGAAAGACTTTTTTTGTCGCCGACAATTGTCATCCGCAGACCATTGCTGTCATCCAAACGCGAGCGAAGCCGCTCGGGATCGAGATCAAGATCGACAATTGGTCGCGTTTCAAGTTCGACGAGACGGCTTTTGGCGCGCTCGTCCCGTATCCCGCCACCGACGGCGCGATTTACGATTACAGCAACTTTATTAAGGAAGCGCACAACGCCGGCGCTCTCGTTGTCGTCGCGGCGGATATTCTTGCGCTGACACTATTGAAGCCACCCGGAGAATTTGGCGCCGATGTTGCGGTCGGTAATACGCAACGCTTCGGCGTTCCGCTAGGATTTGGTGGACCGCACGCAGCCTACTTCGCCACGCGCGATCAATACAAACGCCACATGCCTGGACGGCTGGTTGGCGTTTCACACGATGCTGAAGGCCGGCCGGCCTACCGACTCGCCCTCCAAACGCGCGAG
>QHOW01000132.1 GCA_003219435.1 Verrucomicrobiota bacterium
AAGGCTTTCATCACCCAGGTCGGCGCTTCAAACGTTGGAAGGAGAATCGAAGCTGCTTGGACGAGCAACCACGCCACCACCGCGTAGGTGATCGCCACTTTGTAAACGTTGCGCCGCTTCAGCTCGGCGAAGAAGTTGCGTGAATTCATTGCATCCTTATCCCCAAGCCGGATACCTAACCAGCGACGAGCGCTTCGGCCATGGATTGAGTCAGCTCGGGCGCCGCCGCGCGGAGCTTGGCGTCTTCGGTGATGAGACGTTCGCCGACTTGTTGCGCCAGGGCAAGAAAGCGCGCGTCGTAGGCAGTTACGTTGTAGCGAAGAGCCATTTCCAACGCGCTCTCATGACTTACGACGAAGTAATTCGGCTGAAGAAATAGTTCCGCACCAGCGAGACAATTCTTGGCCTCTTGCACTGTGAGGTACTCTGCACGCTGATAAGTCGCGAGCACGTTGTTGAACTCGACGAGAGCGAAAGGTTCCGTCCGCCAGACGTCATCGCGGTCGCGTAACGCCTTCGCCGCCTCGGTGCGGGCGCTTTGCACGTATAGCGGGACAATGATGTTCGTGTCGACGACTACCATTATCGTTGTCGCATTCAGTCGCGACCTTCGGAAATAGCAGCCTCGATGTCTTCCGTTGTTGGGATGAATCCGCCGCGCAACTTCACCGGTTTGGGAGTTTTCGGTAGGCTCATTTTGCTGACGGCCATGCCTTTGCGGATAAAGTCGGCGATCACGTCCTTAAGTTTTCTATGTTCCTGTACAGCGCGAATCTTCACTTCGCGCATCAACTCGTCCGGCAGATCAAGCGTCGTTTTCATTTCGCCAGATTCCCAGAAAGCTGGTTTTCTGTCAATTCGGGTGTTACTCGCTAAGGTTTCCCCATCTCCGGCTCGCGCGTGTTCACAGCTCTGCTTTTGCCACAGTGTCAATTTATGAGCAAGGCCAGCATTACTCCGAAAATTGCGCTCGCGTCTCCAAAAACGGCGACTCCCGTTTCCGACACTGGCTTCCACGCAGCTCAACAGTACCATCGGCAATCCAGCGGGATTGGCGGGTTTTCCTCCCTGTTGGCCGAAAGAACCTCCCGTTTCCGCACGATTTGACGCGCGACGGAGAATCTGCGAGTTCTCGCCGAAATCGACGCCCGGCCATTGCCTGCGACCCGAACAAAGTCATCACCTTAGCATCATGAGCACATCCGAGATTTTCCTTATCGCCATGACGATCATCTTCACCGTGCCCTACCTGGTGTGGCGACTGTTCCGGACTGAATATTACGCGCCACTGGTGGTGGTGCAGATCATCGGCGGCATCCTCCTTGGACCAGGTGTGCTGGGTGCGGTTTTTCCCGATTATTACCGGTTCGTTTTCAATCCGCAGGTCGTTGGCCAGCTAAACGGCATCGCCCAATGGGCGGTGATGATCTTCGTTTGGGTGGCGGGTATCGAGCTGGACATCCAGAAGGCCTGGCAGCATCGGCGGGAGACTGGTGTGACCGCCGGGCTTGCGTTGGGTATGCCCCTTCTCTGCGGCTGCGCGGCGGCGACGGCGATGCTTCTTCTAAGCCGCGGTTGGATCGGTTCAAATGGTCACATCTGGCAATTTATCGTCGGCATCGGCATGGCCTGTGCGGTCACCGCACTCCCGATCCTGGTGCTTTTCATGGAAAAGCTCCACATCCTGCGCCAGCCCATCGGCCAACGCATTTTGCGTTACGCCAGTCTCGACGACATCGCCATCTGGGGCGTGCTCGCGATGATCCTGCTCGATTGGAACCGCGTTGGACGCCAACTCAGTTTTCTTGTCGTCTTCGGGCTTGTGGCCTTTCTCGTACGCAAACTGATGCGATGCATCCCCGAGCGTGATCGCTGGTATGCTGGACTCATCTGGCTGGGCGTCTCTGGTTTCGCCGCAGACTGGTCGGGCTTGCACTTCATGGTCGGCGCGTTCCTTTCCGGCGCCGTGCTCGATGCCGACATGTTCGATCAACAACAGATGGACCAGTTTCGCGCCCACGTGCTGCTGGCGATCATGCCGGTCTTTTTCCTTTCCACCGGCCTGCGTACAAACTGGCAGGTGGGTGGCCTGGTGGTATTCGGCGCGGCGGCGCTGCTCCTTGTCGCCTCAGTCGGCGGTAAGCTGGGCGGCGTTCAGATCGCCGGGAAGGTCCTTAAGTGGGAGAAGGGCGAAGCCTCGATCATCGGGTGGTTGCTGCAAACCAAGGCTCTGATCATGATCATCTTCGTCAACATCCTGCTCGATAAGCGCATCATCACGAGTGAGACCTTCACCGCGACCCTCTTAATGGCGCTGGCCAGCACCATGCTCAGCGTGCCGGTCGTGGCGCCGAAACTGGAAAAGCTGAAGACCGTTATCTTCAAATCGTCCTGAACAGAAGGTTGGCTCAGGCGAAGGAAAGATCGTGTCTGTTGCCCTCGTTGTCGGCGTCGGGTTTTCCCGAACCGAAGCCGCTTGAAAATCAGGATTGCCCCAGTCAAGCTGATAAACAAAAAGAGGGTCATGTCACACCATCCAACCGAATCGAAACGTTTACTGTCACAGCCCATTGCTGATTGGGCTTGCGCGCTGAAGTACGAGCATCTTTCGCCGGAAGCGATTCAGGCGGCGAAATTATTTTGGTTCGACTCCATTGGTTGCGCGCTTGGTGGCAGCCAGCAGGAGGACGCAAGGATTTTGCTGAAGCATTACCGGGCGATGTCCGCCACGGCGGACTCGTCCGGTGGCGAGAGCGGAGGAAAAGGCAGGGCCACCGCGTTTGTGTCCGGCTTTAAGACCAACCCAGTGGATGCCACGTTTTTGAATGGGCACATGATCCGCGCCATGGATTACAACGACATCTATTGGAAAGCCGATCCGTGTCATCCCAGCGATCTTATCGCCGCGCCGCTGGCACTCTGCGAAAGCGAAGGGCTTAGCGGGAAAGATCTGATTCTCGCCACCATCATTGCCTACGAAATTGAAATGCGTCTGTGCGAGATCGGCCGTCCGGGTGTGCGCGAATATGGCTGGCATCACGCCACCTTGAGCGCGTTCGCCGCGCCGATCGCAGCGGGTCGTGTGCTCAACCTCACGCCGGAGCAAATGGTGTCCGCCATTGGGATCAGCGCTGCACGAACATTTTGTCCGGGCGCGGTCACGGCCGGCAAGTTAACCAATATGAAGAACACGGTCGATCCCTGGGCGGGACGCATGGGCGCGGAGAGCGCGCTTCTGGCTCGTGAGGGATTTTCCGGTCCCGAGCACATCATCGATGGAAAGGAAGGGCTGTTCGCCGTATTCAAGCATGTGCAATACAAAGGTCAGCCGGCAAGTTTCGACGGCGAGGCGCTGGTCAAAGATCTGCCAAATTCACCCGAGTCTCACTATCGGATTCTTGATTGCGGTATGAAGAGTTTCCCAATCGAGGCGCTTAGTCACGCGCCACTCACCGCCATGATGAAGACAGTCAAGGAACACAAGATCAAGGCTGAGGACGTCAACGAAATTAAAGTGGAAGTGATCGCGCGCGCCGCCGACATCCTGGGCGATCCGCACAAATATCGGCCGGACTCGAAAGAAACGGCCGATCATTCCCTGCCCTATTCCATGGCCGTCGGATTAGTCGACGGCATGGTAACGCCGCTGCAATTTCGAGAAGAACGGGTGCGTGATAAGAAGCTTATTCCGATCATGGACAAGGTGAAAGTCGTTGCGAACGACGAATTCGAAGCGCTCTTTCCCAAGTTCCAGCCCAGCCGAGTGACAATCACGACCAATGACGGCAAGTCACATTCCACGCGTGTCGATGTTCCCAAGGGCGATCCGCGCGATCCAATGACCGAGGATGAGATCGCGGTCAAATTCACCGCGCTTGGCGGCGATGTCATTGGCAAAGATCAATGCAAAGAGTTGCACAGGTTCATCATGAACTTGGACACCGCCAACAATCTCGATGCGCTTTTCGAGCTGACCATAGCGCCCGCTGGGTAGCGCACTGCCTGCCCGCAATGGCGGGCATCTCGCATGCCGTCGCTCGCGCCTCCCACCAAGGCGCTTCCACATTTGGCGACGCCTTGATATCTTCCGGTCTCCTATGCCTGTGGAGGTTGAAACGGATCCGAAGTTCGAGATCGGGCACGTTCTGTTCATCGATATCGTTGGATATTCGAAACTGTTGATTGACGAGCAACGGGCATCTCTCGATGCGCTAAATCAAGTCGTGCGAAATACTGCTCAATTCCGCGCCCAGGAAGCGGCGGGGCGATTGATGAAGATCCCGACGGGCGATGGGATGGCGCTTGTGTTTTACAACAGCCCCGGAACGCCTGTGGAATGTGCGCTTGAGATCAGCCGGGCGCTTAAGCGACATCCGGAGCTGCGCGTGCGCATGGGAGTGCACAGCGGTCCCCTCAGCGGTGTGACGGATGTGAATCAGCAAGCCAATATCGCCGGCGCTGGGATCAACATGGCACAACGGGTGATGGATTGCGGCGATGCAGGACACATCTTGCTTTCGAGACACGTCGCCGAAGATCTGGAACATTCCGCCCAATGGAAGCCATACCTGCATGAGCTGGGCGAATGCGAAGTGAAACACCGCGTGCGCGTCTCGGTGGTAAATTTCTATACCAATGATGCGGGAAACCGAGAGCTGCCATCCAAGATAAAACGATGGCGCGACGAGCAGGCCGCTGGGGCGCGGACGGCCGGCGCGAAACGCCGGCGGAAAATCGCGGTTATCGGCGCGGTTCTGATCCTCGCGGTTATGGCTTGCCTCGCGCCGCTCATTGCTCACCGGCTCGCCAGCCAGAGAGCAGGAGCATCCACTTTGATTGCGGAGAAAAGCATTGCCGTACTCCCGTTCGCAAACTTGAGCGCAGATCAGGAGAACGCTGTGTTCACCGATGGCATTCAAGATGAGATCCTGACCAATCTTGCCAAAGTCGCCGACCTTAAAGTAATCAGCCGGACGAGCGTGCAGCAATACCGGAGCAATGCAGCGCGGAACCTTCGTGAAATCGCGCACACATTGGGCGTGGCTCATGTGCTGGAAGGCAGCGTCCAGCGTGTAGGCAATCGGGTGCGGGTCAGCGCGCAACTCATCGATGCCCAAACCGATGCCCATGTTTGGGCGGAACACTACGATCGTGAATTAGCCGATGTCTTTGAAATTCAAACTCAGATCGCTCAAGCCATCGCTGAGCAGCTTCGCGTCAGGCTTTCGCCGGATGAGAACGCGGCTCTTCGGGAACGGGCAACTGCAGACTTCCAGGCTTACGATTATTATCTACGGGCAAATGAACTAACGTTCAGTGTTATCATCGACAACACACACGCGAAGGAAAAGCTTACTGAAGCGCTGCGTTTGCTAGACGAAGCCACGAGACGCGACCCGAATTTTCTTCTTGCCTACTGTCGCGCGGCCCAAGCGCATTTAAGCTTCTACTGGTACGGATTCGATCGAACGCCAGCGCGTCTGTCATTGGCGGATTCCGCCATTCAAAAAGCTCTCAGCCTGCAACCTGGCTCAGGTTGGGCCCATCTCGCCCGTGCCTGGTATTTCTATCAAGGCTTAACAGATTATCAAAGGGCCCGCTCGGAGCTCGCTTTCGCGCAGCGCACATTTCCCAATAATCCTGATGTCTTCTCTTTAATCGGTTTCATTGATCGTCGCGAAGGCCGTTGGGATGAATCCACGCAGAACCTGGGACGAGCAGTGGAATTAGATCCACTAAACCTGAGCAGACTGCAGCAACTGAGTTCGAGTTATCATCTTCTGCGCCGTTACGAAGATGAGGCTGCCATAAACGATCGGGCCATTACTGTAGCGCCGCGGGACATCGGCACACGGCAGGTTCGCAGTCAGTTGGATCTCGACGCGCGCGCAGACACCCGTGCCTTGCACGCGACGCTTGCAACTATTTTATCTGAAGGCCCCAGCGCGGCGGAAACTATTGCCGACGGTTTGCTCACCTGTGCGTTGTGCGAACGTGATCGTGCGGCAGCGGAACGTGCGTTGGCTGCTATCCCCAGCGATGGCATCGCATTGTCAAACCTTCAATATCCGCGCTCGTTTGCAGAAGGACTTGTTGCCCGTTCCTTTGCCGATCCAGTCCGTGCGCAAGCTGCTTTTGCCAGTGCACGCGCAGAGCAGGAAAAGATCGTTGTCGAACAGCCCCACTACGCTCCAGCGCTGGGCGTGCTTGGGCTAATCGATGCCGGACTGGGACACAAACAGGAGGCGCTTCGTGAAGGACAGCGTGCCTGTGAATTGCTTCCCGTGTCTAAAGACGCGCTCGAAGGCGCGGATCTGGTGGCGAATCTTTCGCTCATATACGCCTGGACAGGCGAGAAAGATCGCGCTCTCGAACAGTTGGCGAAGGCCGCGCAAATCCCCGGCAATTTGAGTTACGGCTTGCTCAAGCTCCATCCCCAGTGGGATTCACTGCGCGGGGATCCGCGCTTTGGAAAAATCGTCGCCCCGCTTGCGCCGAAGCATTAATACAACAACGCTTGATGAACTCTTTGAGCCTAACGACGACGCGTCAGGACGCTCACGGAAGATAGGCTTTAAGCCTGTCGCGGCAAGCGGGCTTCCAGCCTGCTAATACTAAAGGATGCAGCAAATCGACAGGCAAGATGCCCGTCGGCCGAGTCAGGTTGGAAGCCTGACCTCCGTTACGCGGTCGAGCTTCCTTCGCCCGCACCAAATTGGATTCCCTGAGCTAACGGCAACTCCCTGGAAAAATTGATCGTGTTGGTTTGTCTGCGCATGTACTGCTTCCAGCAATCGCTGCCGCTTTCGCGGCCGCCGCCGGTATTTTTCTCGCCGCCAAACGCGCCACCGATCTCGGCGCCGCTTCGCTTCCGACTGCACTGACAAATTTCTCCGCTTCGCGCATGTCATTGGTGAAAATCGACGAGGTCAAGCCTTGCGGCACGTTGTTATGGATCGCGATCGCTTCATCGAAACCGCGATAAGTCATCAGATAAAGCAACGGGCCGAAGGTTTCGTGCTGCACAATTTCAAAATCCGGTTTCGCAGTTGCTAGACAGGGCTTCATGTAGCAACCGCCGAGGAACTCCGATCCTTCAAGTCGCTCACCGCCGTAGAGAATTTCGCCGCCCTCGTCTTTCAATCGCCCAATCGAATGATGCACAAGATCGACAGCGTTCTTATCGATGAGCGGACCCATCACGGTCTTGCGATCGAGCGGATTTCCAATCGTCAGGGATTTGTAAGCCGCCAAAAGTTTGTGACGAACCTTGGACGCGACCGATTCGTGCATAATCACGCGCCGCGTGGAAGTGCAGCGCTGCCCCGCCGTGCCGACCGCGCCGAAGAAGATCGACTGCGTGGCCATCTCGATGTCGGCACTCGGCGCGACGATGAGGGCGTTGTTGCCGCCGAGTTCCATGATCGTTCGGCCCAACCGGCCATGAACAGTTTTCGCGACATTCAATCCCATGCTCACCGAGCCGGTGGCCGAGACCAATGGGATCCGCGCGTCATCGGCTAATTTTTGGCCAACCGTTTTGCGGTCACCCATGAGCAACGTGAAGATCGCCGGATCAGCGCCGGTTTCACGACAAACGCGCTCGGCGATTTTCGTAACGGCTATTGCGGTGAGCGGAGTTTTTTCCGATGGCTTCCAAACCGTCGCATCGCCGCATACGGCTGCCAGCGCCGCGTTCCACGACCAGACCGCGACAGGAAAATTAAACGCGGTGATCACGGCCACGACGCCTAACGGATGCCATTGCTCCATCAAACGGTGGCTTGGCCGCTCCGATTGTATCGTGAGGCCGTAAAGCATGCGCGATTGACCGACGGCGAGATCGCAAATGTCGATCATCTCCTGCACTTCGCCTTCGCCTTCGGCGATGATCTTTCCGGTCTCCAGGGTCACGAGCTGGCCGAGCTGGTGTTTAGATTCGCGCAGCGCGTTGCCGAGGCGGCGAACGATTTCGCCGCGCACGGGGCCCGGCGTTATGCGCCATTTTAAAAACGCTTCTTGCGCGCGGGCGATTGCCTTTTGGTAATCCTCGTCGGAAGCCGTGCGCACGCTGGCAAGCCGTTGCCCATCGATCGGTGAAATCTTGTCGATCTTCGCCCCGCCGCCGCGCCACTCGCCGTCGAAGACGCCGGGATTGTCATCCGCCAAGCCAAGTTTATCGAGAACGGTTTGCATAGTTTAGAAATGGTGGGGACGGACCGCCGGGCCGTCCGTCGAAGATGGTCGGCGCGCCCGGCGATCGCGCTCTACCAACATCATGATCATTTTCGCTGCCGGCAAAATTTGCGCATCACGTCCATGGCTTCATCGACAACGTCCGCCGTGAGGTCGAGCGCAGGACAGAAACGAATCGAATTCTCGCCAGAGCGAAGGGTCAGAACGCCGAGATCGAAGAATCCCTTCCAAAATTCTTCGCGCGTTTTTGCATCGGGAAGATCGAAGGCAAGAAATAGCCCCCGGCCGCGCGCGGCGGAAATCGCTGGCTCCTCGCGTTGCAAGTCGCGGAGGTGCTCCAGAAAATATGCGCCCACTTTCGCGGCGTTCTCCACCAGATGTTCTTCCTCGATGATGCGCAGATAATGCGTCGAGCGAACCATGTCAGTGAAATTGCCGCCCCAGGTTGAGTTCAACCGGCTGGATAAGCGAAACGCGTTGTCTTTTACTTCATCGATACGCGGACCAGCCATCACGCCGCAGACCTGCGCTTTTTTCCCAAATGCCAGCAGGTCTGGCACGACACCAAAATGTTCGCAACACCAATTGCGGCCCGTTGCGCCCATGCCGCATTGCACCTCATCGAAAATGAGAAGCATGTCGTTCTCGTCGCATATCTTTCGAAGCTTGTGCAGCCATTCGCCGCGGAAATGATTGTCGCCGCCTTCGCCCTGGATCGGCTCGATAATGATCGCGCAGATGTCGATCCGCGTCAGGCGGATGACCTCGCCAATCTCGCGCTCCGCGTTCGCTTCGCGCTCGATAACGTCCGCATTGCGCTCCGATTCCGGCAATGAAAAATCGATGTGTGGACACGACACGCGCGGCCAATCAAATTTTGAGAACAAATCGGTCTTGCGGGGATCGGTGTTGGTGAGGCTCATTGTATAGCCGCTTCGCCCGTGAAACGCGTGCCGAAAATGCAGAACCTGCGTGCCGCGTTCCCCATGACCCGCGGCCATATTCTTGCGTACTTTCCAGTCCATCGCCGCCTTCAAACAATTTTCGACGGCAAGCGCGCCGCCTTCGATAAACATATAACGCTCGAGCGGCGGTAAACCGACGATGCGTTCAAATGTTTCGACAAACTCAGCGTAGTCTTCCGAGTAAACATCCGAGTTTGCGATCTTGACCTTTGCCGCGCGCAACAGATCGCGCTGAACCTCAGGTTGGTCGAAGTACGGATGATTAAATCCGACCGGCATGGAGCCGAAGAATCCGTAGAGATCAATGAGTCGTTTGCCCGAGACGGCGTTGTGCAAATAGGAGCCGCGACTTTGGTCGAGATCGACTACGACCTTGAAGCCATCGAGCAAGACGTGTTGCTCGATCGTTTCGAGAACCTTCGACGGCGCTATTGCTTTTTGTTTTTCGCTCTTTGTGGGACGGCTTCGAGGTGAAGCCGCCTCCGTGAGCACGGGCGGCATACTCATCCGTTGAGAGTAGCTTTGGCCAAACCGTTGGTCAACCAAGGTAAGGATGACTTGACCTCAATTCGCCGAGGGGTTCGGGTGCCGCCTTGTACTGCTGGCACTGCTAGCGCGACCGATTGCCCTTGGGCAGTAGATACCCCGTGCCCGTCCATTCGCCTATGCTGATACCCGCTTCCAGGCCATCGTCGTTTGCGGATCGGAAGTGAATGCCGCCGTACAGCCGGCTCACTGCGGCTTCCTCGGCTGCATCGAGACAAGTCGGAAAGCTGCGGTACACGCCGGGCAGGAAATCTGAGCCGATTGTGAAGGGCAAGTCTTCCGTGCCGTAAAACAGCTCGAGGACGGTCGCGGCCGCGCCACTGAATGTGCTGTGGCCGGAGACATAATCAGGGAACGGCGGCGTGACGATGAACGACATCCAGTTCAGTTCTGGTTCAGCGAAATTAATCGCCGTCACCGGACGCCAGAAGTGGAACGCATACTTGGCATCCCAGGCGCAGATGGCGGCATCGGCCATGGCAATGTTCCGTATTACTGCGACCGCCGGCGATGGTCTGAGCAATATTGTTCCAGTGACCTGGAGGCGTCTCGGTTCCGGCGCCATCAGCCCAGAACAAAGTGATCTCGGTCTGGTCTTCCGTGCGCGTCGAGCCGACAGCCGCACCGAGGGCCTTGACCTCGTTGTAATCCGCCGCGTATTGCTCGCTGTCGAGAGACGGCGGGCCGGGCGGACGAAATTGGGAGCTGCTGTTCATTGCAAATGGTGCAACGAATCCCCATTGCGGCAGCAAATAGGGAAGAAATGCCGGAGGAGTTGGTATCCACACGCCGGGACCGCTGCCGCCCGGCGGCTCGACTATGGCGTCGGAACCATCATTGGCGCGCGCGGCAAGGATTTGATTCGCGACGAATTCACCCCAGACGATGCCTGCGAGTTTGTGTGGCCCATCCGGGATGGCAGCCAAAATCGCGGCATGAAGCGCATCGAAAGTGGATGCGGAAGCCGGAAACAAATTGACGAGCGCCTCATGCGCCGCGGCGCTGGCAGCGGCTTCCCGCGACGCGCTGGCGGGCACTGCGCTCGGCACGAGATAGGGTTCGTACGTGCGGGCGATGCCGTTAACCGCGTCGTAGATTGAGATGTGACAAATGGCAAGACTGCGCGAAGTGATGGGCGGCGCCGTGCTGCCGTCGCGAATCGCGTCGAGTGCGGCATTGTTCCAGTCCGTGACCACATCTGCGCGGACAAGGCCATTGATGAGAAGTGCAGTTGAAGCGCACCACGAAAGAAGTTTGAAGGTTTTCATAAAATGAATGGTTGCCCAACAAAGATTTGCTTGCGGTGGCCGCGCTTGGATGGCGGCATCGCGGTGCACTTTCGGTGCGCCGCGATGCAATCGCTCTCCTGCAGGTTTCACCTAATGTCGTATGACCCGATCTAGTGGGTGAATGTGAACGAGAGATTGAATAAGCCGGTTCCGTTGCGTCGTAGAACTTCTGATCATAGGTCCCGTCGAAACTATTGCGGTCGAGACTGACCGTAAGTGTTTCCGTCAACACGAAGCGTACGCTCCCGTTAGGGCCACCGCCGACGAGCCATCCTACATGGAAGAGCTTGAAGGTCCTGGCTCCAACCTGTTTCCAAGTCCCCATGCATTGTCCACGTGAGAAATTAGAGCGGCGCCTGTGCGATTTTAATTCTCTTTTCTGCAAGGAGGCGGAGCGGTTGCTAAGAAGCTGGCCCACAGCTACGGGCACGTACCTTGGGCGCTTGGCTCACAAACACCCCGACCGAGTTCAGCCCTCTCGCACTGGTGAAACTGGTGAAGCTCGGAACTGGATTATTCTCCGCAAGCCGGAGCCGCTGCCCGTGACGCCGTGACGGACAGTTTATTACTTATTAGAAAAAGGAGGTTGTATTTTTGCAGTTTTCTGGCGGAAACCTGCAAACAGGGCGTCACAGCGTCACAGTCAGGCATTTCCAAACAGCACTGAAAGAAATGTAGGAATCCCGGATCACCTTTCGCAGTTCGCATTCCTGAATCACCGGCATCACTGCTTCCTGCTCCCTGCTACCCTGCTACCCTGCAACACGGCTCCAATGGTCTCCGGACAATCGTGGGTTTCTTGCTTTCGGGGCTGCAGGACTTTTTGTGGCTTCGGGCGAACCAGCGTGGGAGCGAAACAAAAAGCCGCCACGCAGTAAAGCGTGACGGCTAATTGTGAATCCGCTATTATAATATCGACCTTTTATTATTGGTAAATAACCCCTATCATTGCTTCGTCTAAAGGCGGCGGCATCGTAAGTGACCCGTTCCCTTTAAGGTTCGCATAAGCACCTGTGCCAGTTACAATCTGCCACCTTCCCTCAGGTGGGTCAGTGGCAAATTGACATTGCTGATGAATAATGATCGTTCCATCGGATGCTATCAGCGTAACCACGCAATGAGCTCTGATACCATCAGCATTAAGGTCAACGTGCATTGTAGTATCCCCTGAAATTGTAAGGGCACCGCTTGTGGTAAAGGTCCCCGTTACATCGGGAAATCCCGAAAAATCATATACAGCAGTGATGGTAACCGGTGTGGGCGTGGAAGCCGACGCGGAGGGCACCGAGCCCATCGTGAAGAAGGCAACCATGGACAGCGCGATTGCTGCAGAAATAATTTTGTTGTGTCGCATAATTAGTATCCTCTGTCGAAGGAGTGTTTTCATATTTTTCATAATTTTAATTTTTCCTTTTGTTGTTTCGGCCTTCTTTGATTTCTCACCATGAGAAGTCAGTTCTGGCCGTTCACTGATGTACTGCGCGAAAATTGGCCGGGCGTTACGCGGAAAATTGTGAGCCTTTATGATTTTTTGCTGTAGAGGCGGCTGTGTCAGCCGCAGAGGTGCAGTGGCGGCTGTCCCCAGCCGCAAATCTTAATCGTCTGCGCGTGAGGACACGCGCCGCTACATCCTAGACGCGATCGCGGGCGCGGTATCTGGGCGATTTAGAGCCTGCCCTGAGCGAAACCGAATGGGTCAATAGCCCCTACCTGTTAACCATTTCTTTCGGCGCGAGGGAGGCGACGATTTTTTCGAAGCGGGGATCACCGCGCAGCGGGTCCCAATTGGGACTGAGACGAATATCGCCGTAGGATGGACCTGCCGGGATTTTCGCGAGAGTTTCCAGTTGCTCAATGGCCAGGTCGCTCTCGCCAGTCCACGCACAGATCACGGCATAAGAATAAAGGACGTCCACGCCATCAAAAGAATCCTTCGCCATACGCGAAAGGTCGAGTGCCCGGCGGCCCTCCCGCAGCGCCTCTTCTTTTCGCCCAAGTGCGGCATCAATCAGGCCCAGGAGGCAGAGAGGTGGGCCGTAGTCAGGCTGTGCGCGAACCATTTCCTCCTGTTGCGCACGCGCGACCGTAAAGGCGGCGTGCGCCGCAGGGGCATCTCCTTTCATCCGAGCTGCCAAGCCTTGCAGGTAAGCCCGGCTAAATTGGATTCCGCCCCTGCCTGCAAAAAAAGTATCCTCGTCCACCGTGGCCAACCCCGCCAAGGCGTGATCCGCGGCGACAGCGTCGCGCTCGTACAAAGCGAGATCAAAGCGCTGGCGCGCCGATTCCACGTTATCCGGGAAAATCTTTTCGAGAACATCATGCGCCGCTCGGGTATTTGCTCGCTCCCTTAGGTCGATCAAAGCACGTCCCAGCCGGTGAAGAATGTTGTTTGGTTCGAGGGCAATGAGACGATCAATGGTCTGTCTTTCTTGTCCATAGTTTCGCATCAGGTGGTAAGTCCCTGCGGCATTAGCGAGGATCCTTACGTTTCGCGGGTCCAGGTCGGCTGCCCGCTCGAAGTCGCGCATGGCATCGTGCCAACGGCTGTCGCGGCGGTCGATGAGTCCAGCCCATTCATAAATTTGTGCATTGTTCGGCTGAGTGCGGATGGCGATGGCGAGCTCGTCACGGGCATGATCGTAATCCAAGTAGCCGTGGTAAAAGTGCCCTGCCAGGGCAAGGTGGGCCTCGCCCGAATCTGGTTTCAGGCGAAAAGCGGAGTTGATTGCGGATTGCGCCAACTCCAGCCGGTTCGGCGTGTGATCAAACCTATCAAAGTAGATCTCATCGTGTGCCTCAGCCAGCCGGCAATATGCCAAAAGAAAAGCGGAATCCCGCGCGATCGCCTGATTGAACAACTCTGTGGCTTGGAAATAATCCTTTCGTCGCTCTTTACTTTCTTTATCCGCGCCCTGATCCATCAAAGACGTCGCTTGAACATAAAGATCGTAAGCAACAAGGTCCATGGTCGGTCGCTGTTGCAGGGCTACCTTTTCGCGAGCTGAAACCTTGGCTCTAAGTCGGTTTGCGATTGACTGCGCCACTTCTGTTTCAATGGCGAACACGTCATTCAAATCCCGGTCGTATTCCTCCGCCCAGATACCCGCGTCGGTGCGAGCGTCCACTAACTGCGCATTTACGTGCACCTTTCCGCCAGAACGCCGCACCGTTCCCTCCAACACATGGGAAACACGCAGCACATCGCCGATCTGACGCGCATTCTGTTTACCGCGATATTGCATGACGCTCGTGCGGCTGATTACCTTCAGGTCGGCAATTTTCGCTAGTTTGGTCAAAATATCGTCCTGGACGCCGTCGGCAAAAAACGCGTGCTCTTTCTCGTCGCTCAGGTTTTCAAACGGTAGCACGGCGATCCCAGACGTTACTGGTTGACCGCGGATAAATTCACTTTTCCAAACGATCCAGCCCGCCGCTGCTACCAAGGCCACCAGAGATGCTGCTAAGAGCGCGCTGGTCGGATTGCGTCGCAACCATTTGCCTCCGCGGATGAACGCTCCAGTGCGGCGCGCCTGGATCGGCTCGTGCTTTAGCCAGCGCTCAAGATCTTCGGCCAGCACAAGAGCTGAGGAGTAACGGCGTTGCGGATCTTTCTCGAGGCATTTCAGGCAGATCGTGGAAAGATCGCGATCTATTTTTCGATTCAACAAGCGTGGTGGTCGCGGCTCGGTCTCCAGTAACAACCGGATTGTTTCGTAGGTTGTTCCTCCCGCAAAGGGTGGATGGCCAGTAAGCAGTTGATAGAATACGGCCCCGAGTCCATACACATCAGTGACGCTGCTGACGGCCTCGTTATTTCCTACTGCTTGTTCCGGCGCCATGTAACTGGGCGTGCCCAGCACTTCCAGCGTTCGCGTAACTGTGCTTTCAGTTTCGACTAGGCGCGCCAAGCCAAAGTCGGTCAGGTGCGGTTCGCCTTTTTGATCAAGCAGGATGTTCCCTGGTTTGATGTCACGATGAAGGATGCTGTGCTCGTGCGCGTAATGAGCAATGCGCGCCACTTTGGCGATTAATTCCACGGCGCGCCGGACCGGCATTGCCTCGCGCTTGGCAACTGCATCGAGTTGTCCGCCTTCGATGAATTTCATGCTGAAGTAGCATGACCCGTCGTGCTCGCCGACTTCGTGGATTGGAACAATACCGGGATGTTCTAAACGGGCTGCGGCTTCGGCTTCGCGGCGGAATCGTTTCAGATGCGCTTCGGTAGCCCAATGTCCTAAGCCGATCACCTTAAGTGCCACCGTGCGGTTTAGGCTTTTCTGGTGGGCACGATAAACCACGCCCTGACCGCCGCGGCCGATCTCTTCCAACAATTCATAGTCGCCAAAGTCGGCGAACGTCCCCCTGCTGCCTGACTTCATTTTCGGCGCGCCCGGCGGTCGCGCCCTACCTGCATTCGGCGGTTCGTCGGTTTCATCAGCGAGGAAATCAAGGCCGGTCTCAAACAGGCAAGCCGTACAAAGGGCTTCCGGTGCGTCAGGAAAAATTTCCGCTCCGCACTTTTGGCAAATTCTAAGTACGCTGCTCATTGAGACACGAATTTCACGAATTGACACCAATTCATTGCACTCCTTGGCTCAAACTTTCGTGATAATTCGTGTAATTCGTGTCTTCGATGCTTCCGTCATGTACTGCGCGAAATTTTATCACACGTTACGTACGCAACACGGAAATCAGATGGCGCAGCTCATCTTCGACATCGCTGGCAATCGCGACAGTGTTGCTGATTTCTTCGCGCAACAAGAGTTGATAACGGTGGCGAAACCGATGGAGGGCCTGCCGAAGTGCATTATCCGTCATATCCAATTGCGCAGCGATCTCCGCGCGGGACGGCGCTCCCGGTTCGTCCAATAACATTGTTTCAGCCAATCAAATAACGCGGCATTGCCCCCGGTTTCGTATTCGTTCTTTAATCGCCGCAGCACCTGCTCCATAAGCGTCAATGCCCAGCGGCGTTCATAAAGGCGGTCGGGGCTGAGATGGTCTGCTGGTTCCATTTCAGTTCCCTCGATCGCGCTCAAGTCCTCCAGTGGAATTAGCCGTTGCCCTTTGCCTCGTTTCGCTGTCATCGCACGGCGCTGTTCGCTGGCGAGGAAATGTTTAACTGACGTGAGCAGATAGGAACGCAGCCGTCCCTTCTCCCTGCGGACAGCATCCAAATCCCGCCGCTCCAGCAGCAGCGCAAAAAAGCCTTGGGTAAGATCTTTCGCTTCCTCGGTCCCGACGCCCTGCCTCCTCACGAAACCATAAATCGGTCGCCAATAAGTGCGGCAAAGTTTTTCCAGCGCCTCCTGTGCTGCGGGTGATTTACCTTGCGCTTCCAGTAGCACGCTCCAATGAGTTGTCGTAAATGCGACCGCTCCGTTTCGCGCGCTCGAACCAACCCCAGTCAGCGACGTTACCTGATCGTCAGCAGGCGCATTTGCAATCCAACTGAAAAGCCCTTCACAAGGCAAGCGTGTTATCCGAGAAGACCGGGGTTACGACCACGTCTCGCCCTGCTGATGATGATGTGTTCGTCAACGCCAACTTTTCAAGACAGAGCCAATATGGCGACACATCGCACCCAGCAGCCCGACGGATACACGACTACACAATGCCATTTCGCAGAAGCTCCTGCTTTCCCGCGAGCAAATCCTGCACGAGATCGTAACCGCTTTTATCCACGTTGCGCGCCGTGCCGGCGAAATGATGGTCGATTCTC
>QHOW01000313.1 GCA_003219435.1 Verrucomicrobiota bacterium
ATCACCGTCGTTCTCTTCGTTATTTTCACCGGCCCGAACGTTCCGGCCGCTCATCCGGACGCAGCTTATTCCATGAGCTCGCGGGTTTACGGCGGACCGTGGACGATGTGGAAGGACGCTGCAGATGACGCGGCGAACAGCCAGTGGCATGACGAATGCACCGCGCTGCTCAGGCCCTTCAACATCGGCTATTACGTCGGTGAATCGGACACCGTCCACACGCCGTCAAATGCGGTGCAATCCCTGTCGCCGGAAAACTGGAAACGGCTGGCCGACCTGCGCGACAAATACGATCCGGACGGCGTGTTCTTCAGCTATTTCGACGGTCTCCTCGATCCAAAGCCGTCATGATTCAGCGATTTCCATTCCGCGTCTCTGCAGGAGCGTTGATCGCGGCGGGCGTCGCGCCGATGGCCTTCGCGTCTTCGCGCTTTACGCGCTATCGGTTGCGATCTTTTGAAATTCATGTAATACAAACGAAAGGCGGCGTTCGTCCGCTCCCTCTCTTCTAGAAAAAAGACAGAAGCGCTCGCATCTGCTTTTTTCCATCTAGAGCAAACCCACACAAACCCACGAACAATAGAAAGAAAACAAACACATGAGCACAACAGATATTGAAAGCGACGAGTATAAGAAACAATTCGCCCACGAGGCGACCCGGCTAGCCATCGAGTCCGTCGAGAAAGGATGGGGCGGACCGTTCGGAGCCGTCGTTGTTAAGGACGGCAAGATCATCGGCCGGGGCCAGAACCGGGTCCTTATCACCGGAATTCCGATTTATCACGCCGAGGTGACAGCCATCATGGACGCCTGCGCCCGTCTCAATCCGAAATACCTTATGGGCTCGGATTATTATGAAGGGGTGTTGGAGATGATTCCCCGGCCCGCAGGCTCTCCTGACCCGGTTCCGGAAAGGGCGAAGATGCTCAAAGGCTGCGATATTTACATCAACGGAGCTCCGTGTCCGATGTGCATGAGCGCGATCTATTGGGCGCGGATTGAGCGGGTCTATTTCGGCACAAGATTGTCGGATACGAGCAAGATCGGCTTTGACGACGAGTTTCAATACATCGATTTCAAACTCCCATGGGAGGAGAGAAAAGCGATCAAATGCTTTCCCGATTTTGAACGGGAATACGCCCTGAAATCCTGCGAGGCCTGGCAAAACAAGAAGGACCGGCACCCTTACTAAGATAAACTGAGTACAACGATGCCAGAGATCACGATCGAGCTGAACGAAGGACGGTCCATTGAACAGAAGCGCGCACTGTGCAAGGGGATCACCCAGGTCGTGGTCGAGACCTGCAAAGTGCCGGCCGACCGGGTGGTCATTACCATTCACGAATCCGAACTGGTGAACAAGTCCGTGGGGGGCGTGCTCTTCGCCGACCACGTCCCCACGGCGTAACTGTCACGATCCAAACCATCGCGCTACTGACCAAGGCCGTGGGTAATATGGTGGAGGGAGCCGCCTTCACGAAATCCTTGTAACCACGAGACGCTACAGCCGCTCGAGCCGATCACGCGGGGGCACCACATGGGGGAAACGGATTTGCTCGCTTCGCCGATGCGCCGCTGATCGCAAGACAAAGTTGACTCGGTTAAGACAAAAAGCCTGTCAGCGGGCTGGTCGCCGCGGCTGCGCTCAACTTTTCAGCCAATCCGATTTCGCGGGCTTCGCGCCCAGCTTCAATTGCCTTTTTAAATGCCTTGGCCATGCGAACGGGATCGGACGCGATAGCGATCGCGGTGTTGACGAGCACCGCATCGGCGCCCATCTCCATCGCCTCCGCCGCCTGACTCGGCGCGCCGAGCCCCGCATCGACAACCACGGGCACTGTGGCCTGTTCGATGATGATCTCGATCTGTGGACGCGTTTCGATTCCGCGATTGCTGCCAATTGGCGAACCGAGCGGCATCACGGTGGCGGTGCCCACATCCTGCAATCGCTTCGCCAGCACCGGATCAGCATTGATGTAGGGAAGAACCGTAAATCCCTCTTTCACCAGAATTTCTGCGGCCGCCAACGTTTCGACCGGATCGGGAAGCAAATAGCGCGGATCAGGATGGATCTCGAGCTTGATCCATGTCGGCAAACCTGCGGCTGCAGCCAGTCGCGCGAGTCGAACCGCTTCGGTCGCATTGCGCGCGCCGCTCGTGTTCGGCAAAAGAAGAAAGCGTTTCGGATCGATAAAATCGAGAATGTTGGCAAACGGATCGTGTTTTCCGGAGAGGTCAGCACGGCGCAGCGCCACAGTCACAAGCTCCGTTCCGCTTGCGATCAGCGCGTCGCGCATCAGCTCGTTCGACGCGAATTTTCCCGTGCCAACGAGTAGGCGCGAGGTGAACTCGCGATCAGCGATCTTCAGTTTCGAAGGCTTGTCCGCCATTGTCAGAAACAATAAACGATTTCACGCGAACGTGCGAGTGTCGATCTCCGGGGAGCACCGGCTGCCAGCCTGTTGTTCGCGGCAGCTTGCCGCGAACTTGCTTGTGCGATTTTGAGTGTTTGCGTTGCTAAATGCATTCGGCCAGCGGCCGAATGCTACAGGCTAGCAGCCTGTGCTCCCCAGACGCAGAACGCGCCGCGCCACTTTCTGGTTGTACGAAGTAACTAATCACGCCACATTCTCCTCCCGTGACGAAGTTCGATCTCCGCCGTGAAGATTGCGTGAAAGGAATGGCGCGGCTCCCAAATGAACATGTCGATCTTGTCGTGACCTCGCCGCCGTATAATCTCGGCGTCGATTATCGGAAATATTCCGACCGGCA
>QHOW01000124.1 GCA_003219435.1 Verrucomicrobiota bacterium
CATTGCAGGACTGTATCGGCCTATTCTAGAAGACTGTCAGTTCCGGTAGCTAAATCTTTTGCACATATGGACGTCAGTGGGACCATCCGCGCGATTCTGAATCGCAAAAGCGGGGAAATCTTTTCGATCTCGCCCGACGCCACGGTTTTTCAAGCGATCGAAATGATGGATAAGAAAAACGTTGGCGCGCTGTTGGTAAAGGAAGGGGACCGATTGATGGGGATCATTTCTGAACGCGATTATACTCGCAAAGTTATCTTGCGCGGCAGGCGCTCTCGCGAAACGAAAGTGGCCGAGATCATGTCAAGCAATTTGACCGTGACGCATCCGCGTGAGCCAATCGAAAAATGTTTGCGCCTCATGACCGAGAAACGCATCCGTCACCTGCCCGTGCTCGATGGCGACAAGATTGTTGGAGTGATTTCCATCGGCGATCTGGTGAAATGGACGCTCTCCTGCCAAAGCGCCGCCATCGAGCACCTGGAGAATTACATCCACGGTGGCTACACGGGGTGAGTTTCGCCGTCATCCCGAGCGAAGTTACAGCCTCCAAACCGTCTTCCCGCCCACGATCGTTCGCACCGCTCGACCCCTCAGTTTCCAGCCATCGAATGGCGAATTATGCGATGCCGATTCGAACTTATCGATCCTGACCGTCCATTCCAAATCCGGATCGATCAGCGTTACATCAGCCGGAGCGCCGATTGAGAGCGTACCGGCATTAATTCTTAACAGACGCGCCGGCTCTACGGTGTACATCTCAATCAAACGGACGATGTCGATCTTGCGATGTTTGTGCACCAGCAGATCGAAAAATAAGCCGAGCTCCGTTTCCAATCCGATGATGCCGAACGGCGCCGCATCGAACTCGACTTCCTTTTCGAAATTGGCATGCGGCGCATGATCGGAACACAGGATCGATAGCGTTCCATCGGCGATTCCCTCCAGCAGTGCATCGACATCCGCCTGCGAGCGCAGAGGTGGATTCATTTTGTGATTGGTATCGAAGTTTTGAATCGCTTCGTCGGTCAATGCGATGTGATGCGGGCAAACTTCACCGCTCACTTTGACGCCACGCGATCGCGCTTCGCGAAGCAACCGGACACTCCCGGCAGTAGTCACGTGCTGGCAATGGATGTGATGATCACAAAGTTCCGCGAGCAAAATGTTGCGCATGATAATCGCTTCCTCGCCCGCCGCGGGCCAGCCCGGTAATCCGAGCAGTGTGCTCCAATAACCTTCGTGGACCACCCCGTTGCCGACCAGGTTGTAGTCCTGGCAGTGATCGAGCACCGGCAAGCCAACCATGCGCGCATACTCGACCGCACGCCGCATCACCTCATGGTTCTGAACACAATGACCGTCGTCCGTGATCGCAACAATGCCGGCCTGCGCGAGGGAACCGATCGGCGAGAGTTCTTCGCCCGCCAGATTTTTTGAAATCGCGCCGGTGGGCAAAACATGCACGCAAGCCGCCTCAGCGGCACGATCTTTGATCCACGCGATCGTGCTGGGATTATCCGCTGCTGGCGAAGTATTCGGCATGCAAATAACGGTTGTAAACCCACCAGCTGCCGCGGCGCGCGCGCCGGACTCGATCGTTTCCTTATGACTGAATCCCGGCTCGCGCAGATGCACGTGCATGTCGATCAAACCGGGGGCCACAATTAAGCCCTCTACATCGATTTCTTCGATTTCTGATTTCTGACCGCTGACTTCTGACTTCTCTGCAATTTTTCCATCGACAATCAAGAGATCAGCCACCTCATCCCGCTTGTTTGCCGGGTCAATCACGCGGCCGTTTCGAAGGATCGTCGCGCTCATGTGGCGATTCCTCCGCAGAGATAAAGAACGGCCATGCGGACGGCGAGACCGTTAGTGACCTGGTCGAGAATCACACTTTGCACGCCGTCGGCGACGTCGCTGTCAATCTCGACACCGCGGTTGATCGGGCCGGGATGCATGATCAGGCAATCCGGCTTCAAAAGTTTCGCCCGCTCTTTCGTCAGGCCAAACAACCGAATGTATTCGCCGATTCCAGGAAAATATTCCCGGCGCTGACGTTCGTGCTGGATTCGCAGGAGATTCACCACATCAGCGCTCGGAAGCACATTTTCAATCTTGTGAGAAACCTCGACCCCGAGTTTTTCAAACTCGCACGGCACGAGCGTGCTGGGTCCAACTAGCGTCACACGCGCGCCGAGTTTGAGCAGGCCGAAAATGTTCGAGCGCGCGACGCGACTAAATAGAATGTCGCCGATGATCGCGACGTGTAATCCGGCAATTTTTTCCCTCTTCTCGCGAATCGTGTAAAGATCGAGAAGCGCCTGAGTCGGATGCTCGTGCGCCCCGTCGCCGGCATTGATCACGCTTGCTCTGAGCCGATTTGCCAAAAACTGCGGAGCGCCAGCCGAGCTGTGACGGAGCACAAGGATATCGGCATGCAGTGCCTCGAGATTGCGCGCGGTGTCTTTGAGGGTTTCGCCTTTGGTCAGACTGGAACTAGTTGCCGAGATATTGATCACATCCGCGCTCAAGCGCAACGCGGCCAGCTCAAAGGATGTACGAGTCCGGGTGCTCGGTTCGACGAAAAAGTTTACCAACGTCTTTCCGCGCAGCGCCGGGACCTTCTTGATCTCACGGGTTCCGACTTGCTTAAACGCGTCGGCAGTTTCCAGAATGAAATTGATTTCGTCAGCCGAAAGTTCGCGCAGGCCGAGCAAATCCTTTCGTGTCCAGCGCGTGGTCATGAATTTTCGACCTCGTCTAGTGACTGGAGCGCAGAACTCCGGGTAGCGCACGCGTCTCGCGTGTTGGTTTCGACGTCCCGTCGAAACAGGCTTTCCTTCGGTATGGTCACGTTCCGGGTTGCGAAATTCAAAGAAAAGTTCGTGTGCGCGCTCATTCTTTTTCCAAGTACACCGCGTCAGGCTCGCCGTCCGTTTGTTCGAGTTGCACTCGGATTTTCTCGGCGGCTGCGGTCGGCAAATTCTTTCCGACGTAATCAGGGCGAATTGGCAGCTCGCGATGGCCGCGATCAACCAATGCAGCGAGTTGGATCCGGGCGGGGCGTCCAAATGAATTGATTGCGTCCATGGCCGCGCGGATGGTGCGGCCTGTGTAAAGGACGTCATCGACAATGATGACTGTGCAGCCTTCCAGTGGGAGCGGAAGTTTTGAGGCGCGCACGACCGGAAGTTCCGGGCGCGTTCCTACGTCGTCGCGATGCATTGCTACATCAATGACGCCAGTCTCGATGTCGATCTTTTCGATTTCGTGGATAAACGCGGCGATGCGTCGCGCAATCTCCACCCCGCGTGATGGAATTCCCGCGATTACGATCTTTTCAAGCTGCGGGTTGCGCTCGATGATTTCGTGCGCGATCCGCCGAAGCGCCCGATGAATCGCTTCCCCGTCCATGATCGGGACCGCGCCAGATGAATTCTGTTTTTTTTGGTTCATGCGTTTCCTTTGCGACCTCGCGGGATCGCTTTAAAGGAACAAAAAATTAGGAGGCGGACTTTTCGGTGCGCGCCTCCTTCTTTCGTCGCTCTCGCCAACTGGAGCGGTGTTTCACGATCCAATCAAGCAATGCTTTTTCGAAGCCGATGTCTTTGCCGGCTTTTTCGCTCTCAATCCACTTGTGTTTCAAAATCTCGGCGCGCTCGGCAAGGAACTCCTTGTAGAGAACAGAATTCTTGACGAATTGAGATTGACCTTCTTCCAAAGACGGCATCTCTCGCTTCTCTTTCATAAAATTTGGGATCAGTCAACCCCGAACGCTCTTGGGATGGCAAAATCGAATCACTGGAATTCGACGGGGAAGCCCAGCTATTTATTTAGTCTCGTTTGGGCACAAGGCCGAGGGTGTGTTACTAAGGCAAAATCTTACGAAGACTTTCGGCGACCTTTTTGAACTCGACGGTAACGGGGGATTGCCGGTCTTCGCCCACGATCGGCATGCCGCGATCGCCTGCTTCGCGCGTCGCGATGTCGATTGGGATTTGGCCAAGCAACGGGACGCGCAACCGCTTGGCCTCGCGTTCACCGCCGCCGCTGCCGAAAATATCATAGCGTTTGGCGTCGGAGGGAGAGACGAAGTAACTCATGTTCTCAACAAGCCCGATTACCGGCACGTTGACTTTGTCAAACATGGTGGCGGCCTTGCGGGCATCGATTAGCGCGACTTCCTGAGGCGTGGTAACGATGATCGCTCCGGAAAGCGCGACTGTTTGCACGATGGTGAGCTGGATGTCGCCAGTGCCGGGCGGAAGATCGAGGATGAGATAATCGAGCTCTCCCCATTCGACCTGCCCCAGAAACTGTTGGGTGTAGCGCGTGACCATTGGTCCGCGCAAAATGGCCGGAGAAGTATCGTCGAGCAAAAATCCCATCGACATGAGATGCAATCCGTATTGCTCAATTGGGATAATCTTGTTTTCTTCCGTTGCCGTCGGCCGCTCACGCGTGCCGAACATGAGCGAAATGCTGGGCCCGTATATGTCGCAATCACACAGACCGACGCGTGCGCCAGTCTGCTGAAGAGCCAACGCGAGATTCGCCGCGATCGTTGATTTGCCGACACCGCCTTTGCCACTTGCCACCGCAATGACGTGCCTGATCCCTGGAATCCGTGTCGAGCCCATGCCGGCCCCTGCCCCGCCAGGCGGCGCGTGAATGTCGATCAAAACTTTCGCGCTTCGAACACCCTCAATGGCCCGGAGCGCCTTTTCCGCATCATTCTTAATCGTCGCTGGAACATTCGGATCGTTTGTCGCCAGGGCGAGCTGCACTTTGACTTCGCCATTGTCGATATTGACCGACTTGACCAGGCCAAACGAAACGATGTCGCGAGTGAAGCCGGGATATTTCACCGCCTTCAGGGCGTTGCGCACCAGCTCTTCAGAGATCGACATGTGGGTAACCTACGCGCGACGCCTCAAGAGGTAAACCGTGCGCTGCGTTCCCGACAGAACGCGTTTATCGGTCCTGATAGTCCAGCTTATAGCGAATTTGATAGTCGCTTCCGCTGGATGGCCGGGACGGTTGCTCGCCGCCCTTGGCGATGTAGTCCGGTTTCTGCCAACCGGACCATGCACGATATTTCGCCTTCATTGGATTGGCCGGTAAATGAAGCTGGAAGATTCGGTCTTCGTGGCCAGGAACTTTCAAGACGAATAGACGCCGTGATGTGCAGTCCACCAACTATACCCGCGAGAATACCAAAAAGAATGGTGCCAACTGGAAGTTTTTTTGTTGCCGCTTGCAATTAGTGATCAGAATTCATTCGGCGGCGCGGGGCCTTTGAGTAAATTAATCCTATTCTGCGTCGCCTGGATTTCTACAATCAGATCCGAGTAGCTCCAGCGCCCGAGCGACTTCGCTGCCTTTACGTAAATTGTGCCCTTGCCTTTCGGGCCGAAGATCGGAATGGCGAGATTTGCTTCGCCAGCCGCGCCGTTAACGTTCGTATTTCCAGAAACGAAAAATCCTTCCTTTATCGGCGAACCGAGGGCCTCGATAACCGCCGGATGCATTTTAGCTCTGGCGAAGGCATCTTTGTAGGGATCAGTCGATTTGATCGCGCTGAAGACGATCATCACAATTGAACCTACAAAGGCAACAAAGAGAATTAAAATTGTCAGGCAGCCTGTCGGTACAAACCATTTCCAGTTTCGCGTCCACAAGTTGCCCTTCGCTCCACGCGGAATCGGCGGGGTTGTCGGTTCCACGAGACGTTCTTAACTGACTCGCACCAGATATTACAATCATCTTCGCTGCGATCTAAGCTTGACACGTTTCACGGGCATGAGGCAGGATACGGGCCATGAAACTACAACACTCTCTCCGACTTCTTTTCGCGGGCGCGTTGATCGCGCTGATGACGGCCTGTGCGACCACTCCTTCCGGCCCGGCCGCGCTCGCCGGCACATGGACCAACTCGTTTGGTACTGTCTGGACAATCAATCCTGACGGTACATTTCACGTCATGGCCACCAGGCCAAAGGCAGAGATCTGGGGCAACTGTACCGTCGCAGCCGATACTGTCACAATTCAAGAGACGCGCCGGGTAGGGCCAATCCCGAAGTCCTGCAGAGGCCCTGGCGTGTATAAGTTTAGCCGACCGGATGGAAACACTCTCGCGTTCGTTTTGGTCAGCGATAAGTGCAAGCCGCGGATCCAAAATGTGACGCAGCCGTGGCATCGGAAATAATTTCGCCGACGGGACCACGTCTGCGGCTGAACCTTCGCTCCGAGCGCGAGCTTCGATCAGACGCGGTCTTTTAACTGCGTCTTGCCTGCGGTGCGCGCGCAGTGGACGCAACAGAAGATCTGTCCGTCGGCTTCCACACCGTGGCCGACCACCCGACAGTTACAGTGCGGGCAAACCGGCGCCAGTGCGTGGATCGCGCACTCGAAGCTATCAAAGGTGTGATGCTTCCCGGCAACGACCA
>QHOW01000125.1 GCA_003219435.1 Verrucomicrobiota bacterium
ACATCAGCGGAGTGAGTGTTAACGAAATAAGTCCCGAAGCGAGAATAGCGACGATAATCGTAACCGAAAATTCACGGAAGATGCGACCAAGCAAACCGGGCAAAAACACCAGAGGAATAAAAACCGCAGCCAGCGACAGCGTCATTGACATGATGGTGACGGAAATCTCGCCCGCGCTGTTGAAAGCGGCTTTCAGAATCGATTCACCATGCTCCGCGCGACGCACCACGTTTTCCAGAAACACAATGGCGTCATCGACGAGGAATCCGATAGCCAATGTCAGCGCCATCAAGGTCAAATTGTTGACGGAATAGTTGAGCGCGAACATGACCGCGACGGTGAGCAGCAAAGACAGTGGAAGCGCGACCGCGGGAATCAGCGTATCCGTGGCGCGTCCAAGGAAGACGTAAATCACTATTACGACCAGAACGAACGCGATCATGAGCGTGAATTGCACATCGTGAACGGAATCGACAATGCTCTGCGACCGGTCGAATACCGGCACGAGTGTGATCGATCCCGGAAGACTGGCGCGGATCTGGGGGAACAGCGCTTTAACCGACTTCGCGACCTCGACCGCGTTTGCGCCTGCCTGTCGCGAGACGGCCAAGACCACGACCGAACCTGGCGGATTAAAACCGCGCATCCAAAACGTGCGTGAGATCCGTTCGTCCTGCACGCTCTGGCGAACTTCGGCCACATCGCGCAGATAAACGGGCGAGCCATCTCTGTTCCTAGCAACAATCAAATTGCGATAGCCTTCTGCCTGATCGATCTGCCCGTTCGGCAGAAGAACAAAGGTGCGGTGCGCCCCGTCGAATTGTCCGGCGCCAGAGTAAACCGTCCCCGCTTTGATCGCGCCGGCGAGATCATCCATGGTCAATCCGCGCGAAGCGAGCCCAGCGGGATCGGCTTTGATTCGAATCGCCGCCTGAACGCCGTAGATGTTTACCTGGGATACACCAGGAAGGATTGCGATGCGCTGCGCCACGGCGGTGGACGCATATTTATAGAGATAGCCATCGGTCAGCGTATCGGAAAGCAGACCGACCAGATAAATCGCCTGATCGTTCGGATTTGTTTTCGTGAATGTCGGCGGACTGGGCAGATCGAGAGGCAACTTCCCGGTAGCGCGCTGGATCGCAGCCTGCACGTCTGTGGCAGCGTCGATGATACTTTTGCTGAGAACAAACTGGAGCGTGAACGACGTGTTCCCCTGCGTGCTTGTGCTTGTGATGATGTCGAGGCCTGGAATTTGCAGGAATTGTTTCTCGAGCGGCGTAGCGATGTTGTTCGCCATGGTGGTCGGATTGGCGCCAGGATAGGAGCAGGTGACCTGGATAACCGGGTAATCAACCGCGGGCAGATCGTTAACCGCCAGCTTGCCGTAGGTGGCGATCCCGGCGACGATAACCGACAAGGTCAACAGGACCGTCATCACCGGCCGACGAATAAACGGACCAGACAACCCCGACCCTTTAACTTTAACCAAGGGCGCCTCTGGCGGTACCGTCAGAGCCGCGCCACCCGTTACCGGTTTTGCTCGGTGTTGTCGATCCTTCGCAGGATGCGGCGAACCATTATGCTCATGATCCCCTGCCCCGTCGTGTTGATCTTCTCCGGCCATATCGGGAAACGCCTCTCTACATTGGAGCTCCGGCAGCAACCTGACCGCCGCTGGGGGAAGTGGGAGGATTGTATGGTTTAGGATCTACTTTTGTCCCTGGCGCCAACGCGAGCTGGCCGGTAACGACGACTGTCTCGCCGGCTTTGAGGCCCTCTTCAATTACTGTGGTATCGCCCTCCTGTCGCTGACCCGGTTTGACTTGGCGCAGATCGACTGTGTTGTCCGGGTTCAACACGAAAACAAACGGGCCACTCTGACTGATTTGCACCGCTTGCGAGGGTACAAGAGCCGCGTCTTTCAGTTTATCCAGAATGAAGCGCACGCGGACAAATTCCGATGGCCAAAGGGCACGGTCTGGATTCGGCGTGACGGCGCGCGCTTTCACGGTCCCTGCGCCAGGTTGCACTGCAGTGTCGATGAAATAAAGATCGCCAGTCCGCGGCGGCATGGTTTTATCCGGAGACATGGTTTCCACTTTTACGTTCGGGCCGCCAAGATAACGGCGAACCAGCGGCAGATCTGTTTCCGAAACGGTAAAATCGGTGTAAATCGGGTCCAAGCCTTGAATGATGACAAGCGGCGGACTCGATGGTCCAACCAAGTTGCCAACATCGACATTACGCAGACCTACTCGCCCGTTAATGGGTGATTTTATATAGCAAAAATCGAGATTCACTTGGGCGGCGTCCGCAACAGCTTGCGACTTCTGCGCGTTCGCCACAGCTATGTCGTAGTCCTGTTGCGATATAACTTTTCTCGCGCGCAGGTCCTCCTGGCGCTTCAGCGTCGTCTGGTCTAATGCAGCTTGCGCTTTCGCTTGGTCGAGAGCGGCTTGAAACGGGCGCGGGTCGATTGTAAAAAGCAAATCGCCTTTTTTCACATCGGAGCCATCTTGGAAATCGCGCGTGATGATCTGCCCGCTCACCTGCGCTTGGACCTGGACGGTTTCGTATGCCGCGCATGTGCCAATTTCATCCAGATAAATCGGCACGTCCTTTGTAATGACTTTTGCGACGAGAACCGGGCGGACTGGTGGTTGGGCTGCTTTGACCTCGCTAGCTCTGTGCTGAAAAATCCGGTACAAAACAAAAGCGGCCAGCACACCGAAAAGCAGGTACGCCCACAGGGGAATGGTTTGATGCCTGACACGTGCGCGCTTCATTGAGACATCCTTGTGGCGCGATTGAGCGCCTTTTTCTTTTCAATCGGTTGGCCATTCGTATTCTGGCCGTTATCACCTCGGTAAACCGATGGCATCTCAGCTCGCCGGAGCTTATCGCGCTTTTCCGCTTTCGCGCGAATATGTGCCAACACTTTGATGCAGGTTTGCAGCTCGGGTGCCGGGATCTCGGTAAGCAATTCATGTCGGAGTTCGTCCGCTGTCGCGTTGATCTTACCGATCACGCGCTGTGCGCGCCGGCCGAGATTCACCATTTTGCAACGGCGGTCATGCGATGAATTTCTGCGTACTATCCAACCTTCCTTTTCCAGGCGATGTAACAAAGTTACGACGCTAGGCTGCTCCACGCCTAAACGCGCCGCAATCTCCGCCTGAGTGAGTTCGTCTTGAGCGAGAGACAAATGCAAGAGCGTGCGCCACTTTGCCTGGCTCAGGCCCATCGGCTTAAGACGTTCGTCCAGCTTTTGCCGCCAGGCACGAGCCGTTCCGTGGAGCAATGGGCCGAACGTTTCCCAGTCAGACATCATGGCAGATCGAATTAGTTAGTATGCTAACCAATTCTCCTTCTGGATGCCTGTCAAACGCGTAAATCGTCGGCCGTTTTGTAGCCGGGGTCGGTGACCCACGTTCCGGGGCGTTGAGATTCGGCCGCCGGGATCAGCAATCCCGGCTACAAGTGCACGGACTTTGACGTGACCTCACCGCTTGTCGATCGCGAAAACAGAAACTCTCCTCCCCCGATAATCTTGAATTGATAACACGCGACGCGGAGACAACGGCAACCATTGTCGAGCCGATTCCGCGGCATTTTCATTCTCCGGTTGCACCAGGAAGTAAGATGCGTCGCCCGGCAGATCGATGACGCGGCTTACGTAAACGATGGGGCGGCGAACGTAAAAGAGGAATGGTTGATAATCGGGGTCCACCGCGTAGAGCCGCTCCGATCCGGGGACAACGGCCTCGATTCTCGCCGCGATGGTTTTCACGTTTTGCCGCGCCTGCAAACGCGGAACAATTGCCAGGAGGTAAACGCAAACAGCTCCACAGGTGGCAACCGCGAGAAGAGCAATCGCGCGTCGTCGATCTTTCAGCGAGAAAGGTTCTCCGCCGAGCCACCTTGGCCAGGCCACAATTTCCGCAGTCAGAATCGAGGCGAGCAACCATGCAAATGGCCCCAGCAGCGGCATCGTGTAACGCGGCAGAGATCCCGGGATCAGATCGACAATTATGAGCGAAATCAAGCTCGCCCAAAACAACGCGGCCTGCACATGGATCTGTGGCCCGTCCGTCGAGCGGAGATTTTGTCCCCTCTCCTCTGGGCGAGATTTCGCCCCGGCCAGCAACGGCACAAACAGAATCCAAGGCAAAAAGTAGCCAAGACTACGCGGAATATTCAGAGCCCAGCCGCCAAACTTGAACCCCTCTCCGGCGAGCCGCCCGGAAAACTGCCGCGACCAAACCTGAGCGACGTGCGCTCCACCCGTTATCTTCACCAACGGAATGGCCCAGGCGGCGAAAATTGAAACCATTACAATAAGGCCGACCAGATGTGGAACGTTCCAAATTGTTCGCAGTTCTCGCGAGCGCCACAGCACTACGATCACGATTGCGTAGAAAAAGAAAAGATGCAGCGGGCCCTTGGCCAGCCAATCGAGTCCGAGAAAAATCCAGGGCACTATCCAGGTAAGGCATGGCGATCGTTTCTGTTCCCACCAGCTTAGCCAGCAAACGAAGGCGATTGCGAAGAGCGAAACGTAAAGCGCTTCGATCTCAATCAAGCGGCCTTTCTCGATCATGCCGAAGTTCGTTAGCCAGATCAGCGCGGCGACGGTCGATCCGGTCGCGCCGAGGCTCCGGCGCGCAACCGTGATAAAGACAAGCGCAACCGCAAGCACGCAAAGCACCGACGGCAGGCGCGCCGTCCATTCGTTGCGTTGCCCGAAAAACTTGAACGACCCTGCGACCAGCCAGTTGATCAGCGGCGGTTTCCGCAGGTACGGCTCGCTGCCAACCTTGGGCACGATGTAATCGCCGCTCTCGACCATACGCACGGCTGGCAAGATCCGCCGGCCTTCTTCGCCTTTGATCTCAAGAGAACCAAGCGCCGGAAGATAGACTGCGGCCCAGACCAAAAGTACGATCAACAAGGCTTGAGAGCGCGAAATCATTGAATGTTGAGACGCTGAAGATTGACCTATTAAGGGCAAATCAAACCGAACCACAGCTTGACGAGAAGCCTTTGCGAACGTAACATAATTGTCGAGTCCGCGCGCTGATCGGAGTGGGAAGTGGTTCCCACTCTTTTTAGTCTGCGGGCTGCATGTTTTTATGAACGCGGAATTTATCGCCATGCTCGATTACCTGGAGCGGGAGCGCGGGATCAAACGCGAAATCTTGCTCGAAGCGGTATCGAATGCCCTGCTCTCTGCCTCTAAAAAGAGCGTGAGTGCCTCGCGGGATCTGCGCATCGATATCAACCCGAAGACAGGCGAAATCCGCGCTCTCGCCAATCTGGTGGTTGTGGATCAGGTCGATAATCCGCAGGATGAGATCGAGCTCTCGAAAGCGCGCAAGATCAAGCCGGATGCAAAGGTCGGAGACACCGTCGAGGTGGAAGTGACGCCGAGGAACTTTGGACGCATCGCCGCGCAAACCGCCAAGCAGGCCATGATGCAGCGGATTCGCCAGGTCGAAAAAGAAATGATTTACGAGGAGTTCAAGGATCGCGCCGGCGAAATCGTGAGCGGCACTGTGCGTCGATTCGATCGTTCCGATGTGATTCTCGATCTTGGAAAGTTTGAGGCGATCATGCCCCAACGCGAACGGGTGGCCGTGGAAGACTACAACGTCGGTGACCGGCTCCGCGCCTACGTAGTCGCGGTCGAAAACGGCATTCGCGGCCCTGAGATCATCGTCTCGCGCAGTCACCCCAATTTTGTGCGTCGTCTTTTTGAATTGGAAGTGAGCGAAATTGCCGATGGCACAGTCGAAATACGCGGCATCGCGCGGGAAGCGGGTTACCGCACCAAGATCGCCGTCTGGAGCGCGAACGACAAGGTCGACCCCGTGGGCGCTTGTGTAGGAATGCGCGGTTCACGTGTCAAAAACATAGTGCGCGAGCTGAACAACGAAAAGGTGGACATCATTCGCTGGAGCTCCGATCCGAGGGAATACATCCTGGAAGCGCTCAAGCCAGCGAAAGTAAAGAATCTCGTTTTCGATACGGAAAAAAAGAGCGTCCAGATTTCTGTTGATGAAGATCAGCTTTCTCTCGCGATCGGGAAAAAAGGACAAAACGCGCGATTGACCGCGCGACTGACCGGCTGGGAAGTCAATATCGGCAAAGACATATCGGCGACAACTGCGGTCGAGCAAAAAGTGGTGCACGCCGCACAGACGCTGGCGAGTGCGCTGCCCATCACTGAAGAGCAGGCGCTCACGCTGGTTAAATCCGGTTTCACGAATCTGGAGGGGCTGCGCGATGCCGATGTGCAGGATTTGGTGGATATTCTCGCCGTGGACGAGACGAAGGCGCGAGAGATTCACGAGGCGGTACACCGGCAGGAACTCGTGCAGTAATATGGCTCTGGTTTAACACGCTCGAGCCATGAGCGAAATTTTAGAGGAACAACAATGGCAACGAAAACGAGCAGCAAGACTGCAACGCGCAAACCAGCCACGCGTAAGACCGCTGCTGCCCAGAAGCCACTCGCCCCGGCGAAACCCAGGGTTTCGACGAAAAAGCTAAAGACTGAGGTTGACGCGTCGCATGCAGAGGCAGCGCCACCGGCCAAGCCGCACGCTCAGCCGTCGCCAACTCAAAAAGTCGCGCCGCACCACGAAGTCGAGCGCGTATCCCTGATCGACAAGAAAAAGCCCACGCATCCGCGCGTCGCTAGATAAGTCGGTCGTTCCTCCAAAACCTTCGGCACCAGTAAAGACCGAGCCCGCGGCGCCGCCTTCGGCTGAAGCGCCGGGCACAATCGTCGATGGCACAACTGCGCCAGCCGCGCCGCCCCTTACTGAGGAGGAAGCAGAGCCGCAGAAAGTCATACTGATCAAACCACCAATCATCGTTAAGCAATTGGCAAGCGAGCTCGGTTTGAAGCCGCATCAGCTCATCGCAGAGCTGATGACCTACAACATTTTCGCCAACGTCAATCAGACAATCGAACCCGATATTGCGGCCAAGATCGCGGAAAACCACGGGTTTGTTCTCGAAAAAGAGCGCCGTGAAAAAGGAGCCGGAGTTCACAAAGTCGAACAGGTGATCGTCGCGCCTCCGCCGCCGGTTATTGAAAAGGAAGAGGAACTCAAGTCGCGCGCCCCGATCATCACGTTCATGGGGCATGTCGATCACGGCAAGACCACGCTGATGGACGCCATTCGCAAGACGCGCGTGGCAGCGGGGGAAGCTGGTGGGATCACGCAACATATCGGGGCCTACAGCGTCGATCACAAGGGAGCGAAAATCACTTTCATCGACACTCCGGGCCACGCCGCCTTCACCTCCATGCGCGCCAGGGGCGCCAATGTGACCGACATTGTTGTGCTCGTCATCGCAGCCGACGATGGCCTCATGCCCCAGACGATTGAAGCGATCAATCACGCCAAGGCCGCTCCGCATGTAAAGATCATGGTCGCGCTCAACAAGATCGATCTTCCGGGAGCAAATATCGATCGGGTGAAGAAACAACTCCAGGAACGTGGGCTCATGCCGGAAGATTGGGGCGGCGAAACGATTGTTTGTCCCGTCTCCGCAACGAAGGGCACGGGAATCGATCACCTGCTCGAGATGATGACCTTGCAAGCCGAAGTAATGGAACTCAAAGCATCGCCTACTGCCACGCCGCGCGGGACCGTGATCGAAGCGCAGGTGGAAGCGGGGCGAGGTCCTACTGCCACCGTGATCGTGCAGATGGGAACGTTGAAAATTGGCGATCCCTTTATTTGCGGCGATTACAGCGGAAAAGTGAAATCGCTTTTGGACGATCGCGGCCAACCGGTCAGAGAAGCCGGGCCATCCACGCCAGTAAGAGTGCTCGGCTTTACCGGACTGCCGAATGCTGGCGACGAACTTCTCGTCATGGAATCGGAGCGCTCGTCAAAGACGTTGAGCGACGAACGTTTGGAGGCAAAACGCGCGAACAAGCTGACCGTGCCACAACGGGCGACGCTCGAAAGTTTGCTCGAAACGGCCGCCGGAAAAAAGGTGCTGCGCATTGTGTTAAAGTGCGACACACAAGGTTCGCTCGAAGCGCTGGTCGGCGCGTTGCAACAGATCGAAAGCAAAAAAATCGATCTTGAGATCATTCACTCCGCAGTCGGACCGATTTCGGAATCGGACATTTTGCTGGCCAGCGCGTCGGACGCCGTCGTGGTTGGCTTCAACGTGAAGGTCGAGAGTACGGCCGTCCCCGCCGCGAAACGGGAAGGTGTGCAGATCAAGCTTTACAGCATCATTTACGAACTGCTCGATCAAATTAAAGAAGCGATGGCCGGCTTACTCGAACCCGAGCATCGGGAAACGGTAATCGGTCACGCCGAAGTGAAACAGGTGTTCCAACTGAGCAGAGGTATTGTGGCCGGGTGTCTCGTTACCGATGGCCGGGTATCCCGCACCGCGCGTGCCCGCGTGCTTCGTAAACGGCAGCCGGTTTACGACGGCGGGCTTTCTACGCTGCGGCGCTTCCAGGATGACGTAAAAGAAGTGCGTTCGGGTCTGGAATGCGGAATTAAGCTCGGCGACTTCAGTGAATATCAAGTAGGCGACGTGATCGAGTGCTATCAACTTGAAGCGATCGCGCAGAAACTCTAAGCAGTGAAAGAGATGGAGTAATGGAGTATTGAAATATTGAATTGCATTACTCCAACACTCCATCACCCCAATTACTCCATTACTCCCATACTCCATCACTTCATCTCCTGCCATGAAACACCGCATGCTGCGCATCAACGAAATTGTCAAAAGAGAGCTGAGCGGAATTATTGCGCGAGAAATCAGTTTTGCGGACGCGCTGGTCAGCATCAATCATGTTGACGTAAGCCCGGATTTAAAAAACGCGCACGTGTTTGTGAGCGTTCTTGGATCGGACAGCGGAGAGAGTGTGTTAAGCAAACTCGCGTCCCATCGCGCGACATTGCAAGCTGAACTTGCCCGGCACGTCACCATGAAATATACGCCACATCTCACTTTTCATCTCGACGATTCCATCGAGCGCGGCACTCGCGTCATCGAGATTCTGCAGGAAATCGAAACGCCTCGCGGCGAAAACGAGTGAGCTCCGCCCGATCCAAGTTCGAGGAAATCGGCCGGATATTGCGCGCGCATCAGCGCTTTGCGGTGATGAGTCACGTCCGTCCGGATGGAGACGCGCTCGGCAGCCAGCTTGCGCTTTCGCTTTCGCTTCAACAACTCGGAAAGGATGTTCGAGTGTGGAATGAAGAAGGAATGCTTGAGAAGTATTCGTTCCTTCCCCGCGCGGAACTGGTAACTAAGCCGCCTTCGACCCCTGAAGACTTCGATTGTGCCATTGCGCTCGACACGGCAATTCAAAACCGGCTCGGAACGGCGCTTGGCGCTGTTCGGTCGGCGAAAATTTGGATCAACATCGACCACCATCCGAGTAACCCTGGTTACGGTGACGTCATTCACGTGGATCCTGACGCGCCGGCCACGGCGGAAATCATTTTCCGGCTGATCAAAAGTCAGAGCCTGCCATTCAATCGCGATATCGCGGAGAATCTTTACGCTGCGATCTCCACCGATACTGGGTCGTTTCAGTATCCAAAAACCAGCGCGCACACGTTCGAGATTGCAGCGGAGCTCATTCGCGCCGGTCTCGATGTCGGTCGCCTGAACCAGCAGCTTTATGAGAATTATCCGCGCCGCCGGCTGGAGCTTTTGCGCGAACTGCTGCGCACCATGCGTTTTGAACATGGAGACCGTGTCGCAAGCGTTAGCCTCAGTTTAAAAACGTCCGCCGGGCTGGGCGTTCTTCCCGAAGACAACGAAGGATTAATCGATCATCTCCGCGCCGTTCGCGGGGTGATCGTCGCCGTCTTCTTTGAGGAACTAGCCGACGGCAAAGTGCGTGTGAGCATGCGTTCCAAAAGCGAAGTTGTCGATGTGAGCGCCATCTGTCAGAAATTCGGAGGAGGAGGACACACCCTCGCTGCCGGCGCGCGCGTGCCCGGGACACTGGCCGAAGTGGAAAAGAAAGTCATGGAGAAAATTGGTAACGTCCTTGAATCCCACTCCTGACGGCGTTCTGCTTGTCGATAAGGCAGAGGGCATGACTTCGCACGACGTCGTGGCGCTGGTCCGACGCAAGCTCCAGATTAGGAGAGTCGGCCATTGCGGCACGCTCGATCCGATAGCGACGGGCTTGCTCCTGATCACTGTGGGACGCGGCACAAAGGTCCAGGATTT
>QHOW01000126.1 GCA_003219435.1 Verrucomicrobiota bacterium
CACACAAGATCGTCAGGGAAAGGTAATTCAGCAGCGACCGGTCCCTGAGCTCGATGAAAATCGCATTCGCGCCGCGTTTGAAAAGTTCCGGGGCGATTTCTATCAAATGCCGCCAATGGTTTCCGCAAAAAAGCATGGTGGCGTGCCGCTGTACAAGCTCGCGCGCCAGGGAAAAGTGGTCGAGCGCGAGCCACGCCTGGTCCACGTTTATCGCTACACGATCGACCGGGTCGCACTTCCCGAAATCGATTTTAGCGTCGTGTGCAGCAAAGGTTTT
>QHOW01000127.1 GCA_003219435.1 Verrucomicrobiota bacterium
TTGTCCGAGAGCCCGTATTTTTGGTCGCGGGAAAAATCCCAGCGCGCGTAGTGTTTGAAAGCGATGGAATTCACCATCACAGCGATGAATAAAACCAGAACGATCTGGGCGAGAACGTTAAGGCCGATCTTGATCCGGCGGATCTTTTTTTGCCTTGGAGCCTGCTGAATTTCCTTAGCCATTTCCTACAATTTTCGTTTGCCGTTGGGATTATCCGGCTCGCCCGGTCGCGCCCTACCGACGCTGGTTAGAGCCTCCATTTGCGGGATTGGAACGCCTGATAGGTAAGTGTCAGCATCACGATGGTCATGCTCAGGTAGAAAACGATCGGCCGCGTATCGATCACACCACGCGAGAAGGTCACCATATGGTCGATCGCGGAAAAGTAGCCGAGCAAATCGCGTGTTGCCGAGCTAACGTCGAGGAGAATGAACTGCACCAGCCCGAGGAAGAATAACAATGTAATTGCGCAGAAAGACGCAATCGCGGCGATGATCTGGTTCCTAGTCAGAACCGAAGTGAGGCAACCGATAGAAAGATAAAACATTCCCAACAACAGAAGCATCAGATACGAACCGAAGTATGCGCCGGCAGAATGAGCGGCCGGCTGGTTCGTCAATTTGAGAAAGATCGCAAAGTAAAGCAGGGTCGGAATCCACAGGACAAGATAAAAGACCAGCGCGCCAAAAAACTTCGCGAGCACCACCTGCCAGTCGCGCACCGGAGCGGTCATGAGCGGCTCGATCGTGCCGAGCTTAAATTCTTCCGCAAACAAGCGCATCGTGATGAGAGGAAAAATCAGAACGAACGCGAACCAGAAGAAGATCGAGTTAAAAAAAGCTTCCTGCACGGTGTATTGCACCTGCCGCTGGTTCATGAAGGAAATCTGAAAATAAAAATCCACACCGCTGATGAGCAGGAAAAAAATCAGGACGACGTAGGCGATCGGCGAGTGGAAGTAGCTGCGCACTTCGCGGGAGAGGAGGGTGTAAAATTTACGCATAATGCCTCCTAGTTGGGTAGCGCATGCGTCTCGCGTGCCTGGCGATGGCGTCCTCGCCATCGCGAACTTTTCCTCTTCTGCCCATCACAAAAAAAGCCTGGTGGAGCGAGGGCGCTGCAACCAGCACGCGAGACGCGCGCGCTACCCAAGCCGATATCGAGGTTCTATTCTCCATCACACAACATCGGGATGCGTGAGTTCGACGAAGACATCCTCCAGCGTCGCTCGACGTTGAGTCAGTTCGCGCACGGTCCAATGGCGAGCCGTGGCAAGCCGAAAAATTTCTTCCCGCACGTCAATCCCTGATTCCACCCGCAGTGAGAATATTTGCCAATCGCCATCCGCATCGACGATTACATCACGGACACCTGAAATCTTTTTTAGTTCCCCTACTCCGTTATCAGCTCCTACTTTTGCTTCAACGACTACACCGCCAGCCTGCCGGATCTTTCCCAGCAAATTTTCCGGCGTATCGCATGCCTCAATTCGGCCTTTGTGAATGATGATGACCCGGCTGCACGTCATCTCGACTTCCGGCAAAATGTGAGTCGAAAGCAAGATCGTGTGCTGTTTTCCCAAATTCTTGATCAACTCGCGCACTTGGCGGATTTGATTTGGATCGAGACCAATGGTCGGCTCGTCGAGAATGAGAAGATCGGGTTCGTGTAAGAGCGCGTCCGCCAGCCCGACCCGTTGGCGATAACCCTTAGAGAGGGTGCCGATCAGTTGCTTTTCCACCTCTTTAAGGCCGCAAAGTTCCTTTGCATCGCCCACGCGCTCGGCAAGGCGGCGGTGTGGCACCCCTTTCAGCGCCGCACGATAATCAAGGTATTCGCTTACGCGCATGTCGCCGTAGAGGGGCACATTTTCCGGCATGTAGCCCAGGTGGGCCCGTGCCTGAAGCGATTGTGTAAAAACATCGAACCCGGCGATGGTGGCGCGACCCGAAGTGGGCGGCATGAAGCTGGCCAAAATGCGCATAGTAGTTGTTTTGCCGGCGCCATTTGGTCCCAGAAATCCCATGATTTCGCCCTGGCCAACTTCGAAATTCAAATTCTGGATCGCCGGCTGGCCGGCGTAACGCTTCGTCAGATTTTCAACCTTAATCATTGCGCGATATTTCCATGAGACAATCGAACTGCAATTGCGTTGCGATTTTTTTGTCAACGTGCCGCCAAGGTCAAAGTAGCCAACTGATGGTCCTCTCCGCTGGCGCGGATCACACCGACTGTGAATGTCACGTTTGCGCCACTTTGCACCCGGCCAAACAGGTTCTCGATTTGTTTGACAGAGTTCACGTCGGATTGGCCCACCCGGTAAATGACGAGCCCGCGTTCAACGCCCGCTTCATCCGCCGGGCTGTCGGGTTCGACTGCCGTGATCAGAACGCCGCGTCCCTGCACGTAACCAAGCGCACTACTCAATTCGCGGCTCAAATTCTGAAGTTGCATCCCAAATAAGCGTTCCGCATTGGATACCGATACTTCGTTGGTTCGGACTTGGCTTTTTGGCGCTGGCTGTTTCTGTGCAATTTTTTTAAATCGGTTAACGCTGTCGCGAACCACGTCCGCCGGGATGGCGAAGCCCAATCCCTGGGTAGGGACACCCTGCGGAGTGAACGCCATTTTAGCTGAGCTAATACCCACCAGCCGTCCGGAAATATCAATCACTGGCCCACCGCTGTTACCCGGGTTGATGGCCGCATCGGTCTGAACCAAATTTTTGTACTCGATATCATCCACCGTGATATTGCGATTGGCCGCGCTGAGAACGCCGCGGCTGATTGAACTGCCGTAGCCTACAGCGTTACCGACCACGATAACTGTCTCGCCAAGAATATTTGGAGAGATATCGTCGAGGCTAACGAATGGAAAATCAGTTTTGGCGTCGATTTTGATAAATGCCAGGTCAATCTTGTCATCACCGGTAACATAGTGGGCGTTGTAAGTTTTCCCGTCGTTGGTCGTCACGTGAATTTTCAGATCCGCGGCGCGTTCGACCACGTGCTGATTGGTTATGATATAACCCGCCGGATCAACGATGAAACCGGACCCGAGGCTTTGCAGGGTTTGGCGGATTTCGCGCGGCCGGACCCGATTATACCCGAAGAATTGCGCGTAAAAATCCTCAAACGGATCGCGCACTGTCCGTCTGACCACGCGCTCCGTGTTGATATTCACCACGGCTGGTAAGACCTTCGCTACCGCCAAAACGGTTGGTTCCGAAGCCGGATCGGCTTGTGCGAGCAAAGACGTCGATGTTGCGAAAATCAGCAGCGCGACAACGAGCGCGCGACGCACAGTTCCGGGTAGCGCGCGCGTCCCGCGTGCTGGTTTCGGCGTCGCGCCGAAACAATGTTTTCTCTGACTTCCATTCGCAGCGAAGAGGCGCGAGATCGAAGGAAAGTTCGCAGGCGCGAGGACGCGCTCGCCAGCACGCGAGACGCGTGCGCTACCCGGACATGTGAATACGGCTTTCATAGTTGCGCGACGATTTCATCTGGAATCAGACCCTGCAGTTGCGGATATGCTTCGGCGATGCGAATCAAATCCAGCTCATCTTTTTTCCGCTTCGTGGATCTGCGCTGTTCATCCTGCCACGCCCACACTTTGCCACGGACAAGATCTTCCAAACTTGCTACCGGAACGCGGATTTCAAGAACTTCGCGTTCAGTCGCGTTAGTGAGAAAATCTTGATAACGAGAATCGGTCGTGAATTGGACGTTGAGTTTGCTGCCGGGCCGTTGCGCATTTGTCAAATGCTCAAATCGCGTGATTTTGAATCCGGCTGCCTCGAGTTCGCGCCCAATTTGAGGAAGATTCTTTGCGGCCACCACCAGATCGACATCCACCGTGTAAACCGGTTCAACATAGCAATTCACCGCCAGCCCGTCGATCAAACACCATGGCTTATTTCGGTTCAACACGGTGACGGCTTCCGCGAAATCGCTCGCACCGCCATTCGTTACCGATTCGTAGATTTCAGCCGCGGTCATATGCGCAGAAGTAACGGAGCGCCAGACGCAGTGTCAACTTGGTGCGCGCAACTGTAGCCGCGCCTCTGCCCGCCTCGCCGAAGCCTTGCGAAGGCGGGTGAGACGCGTGGCGCGCGCATGGCTAACTCGTCAGCGCGAGGCTTCGCACAGCCAGGCGGCTACAGCACTTGCCGCCCAGCGTAATAGTCGCAGATTAAATTTGCTATGCGCTCTTCCATTGCAGCTCGCGCGAACCTCGATCTAATCGAGGAGAACTACACACGTTGGCAACGAGACCCCGAGTCAGTCGATTCGGGATGGGCTGCCTTTTTCCAGGGCTTCGAGCTGGGCGAGCTGCCGGACCACGATGGCGCAGTCACAATCGCTGTCGAAGCTGCCGAGCCTTCGCTGCAATCGCGGGTAGATGGGCTGGTATACGCTTATCGCACACTCGGGCACACCATCGCGCGCGTGAACCCACTCGCCGAGAGGCGACCGGAGAATCCATTGCTGACCCTGCGCGAGCTCGGTTTCAGCGAGAAGGACCTCGGCCTTCGAGTTTCATCGAAGTTCTTCCAGGACAACCGGCAGATGACGCTCCGCGACATGATCGCGGCGCTGGAAAGGATTTATGCAGGGTCGATCGGCTCCGAGTTCATGCACATTCAGAACACCCGCATCCGCAACTGGGTCTTACACCGTCTCGAATCGCGTCCAGCGAAATTGGATGCTCCTCGAGCAGTGCAAATGGCCTTGTTGCGGGTATTGCTGGAAGCGGAATCCTTCGAGACGTTCCTGCACGCGCACTACGTGGGGCAGAAACGCTTCTCGCTTCAGGGCGCCGAATCGCTAATGGTCATTCTCGACGTAATTCTGCACAAATGCCCGGATGCCGGGGTCAGGGAGATTTGCATGGGTATGGCGCACCGCGGCCGTCTCAATGTGCTCGCGAATTTTCTGAAAAAATCGCTCAATGTCGTCTTCGCCGAATTCAGCGAAAATTATATCCCGAACCTGGTCGCGGGCGACGGGGACGTGAAATATCATCTCGGTTATCGCACGGTGCGGAAGCTTCCTTCTGGCGCGGAAGTCGAGATCAGGCTTTCGGCCAACCCGAGCCACCTCGAAGCGGTCGATCCCGTGGTCGAAGGCACTGCGCGAGCAAGGCAGCGCATCCGCAACGATACCGAACATCGCCGTAAAGTTTTGCCGCTGCTTATTCATGGCGACGCGGCTTTCGCGGGGCAGGGGATCGTCGCCGAGACACTCAACATGTCGCAACTGCCCGGCTACAGCACCGGTGGCACCGTGCACGTGGTCGTAAACAACCAAATTGGGTTTACAACTTTGCCCGAGGAGGGGCGCTCGTCCATGTACGCGACGGACGTCGCGAAAATGATCGAAGCACCAATTTTCCACGTAAACGGTGACGATCCCCTCGCGGTGAAATTCGTAACGGACATGGCGCTCGATTTTCGCCAGGAATTTGGACGCGACGTGGTGATCGACATGTATTGCTACCGCAAATACGGTCACCAGGAAGTCGACGAGCCCTCCTTCACGCAACCCGATCTGTACGCCAGGATCGACAAGCATCCGTCCGTTGCCGAGTTATATAAACGGCAACTGCTTGGGGCTGGAATACTCAGCGAAGACGACGCGGCCTCGCTCGAAACGGAGTTTCAGCTTCGGCTGGACTTGCCCCTCGAAAATGTAAAAGCGCGCGAGAAGGAGAAGACAGACGAGCAGGCGAAGTTCAAAGAATCGACCGCTGTATTCCAGCCGGAATACACAAGCGAATCCGAGCCGACCGCCATTAGCGAGGAAACTTTGGCGACTATTGTAAATGGGCTAACGCGTGTGCCCGATGGCTTCGATGTTCAACCGAAGATAAAACGCATCGTCCTTGAGCATCAGCGCAAAGTATTTGAGGCCGGCGGCCCCTATGAATGGCATTACGCCGAGGCACTCGCGTTCGGGTCACTCCTTTTGGAAGGCATCCCAATCAGATTGTCGGGGCAGGACAGCGCCCGGGGGACCTTCAGCACCCGGCATTCCGTGCTCTACGACGCTAAAACAGGTGAACCATACGTTCCTCTCATGCATCTCGCCGAGAAGCAGGCGCGCATTTGCATTTACAACAGTCAGCTTTCCGAAGCTGCCGTGCTCGGCTTCGATTACGGTTACTCGCTCGATTACCCGAAAATGCTTTGCCTGTGGGAAGCCCAGTTCGGCGATTTTGCCAACGGCGCGCAGGTTATCATCGATCAATTTATCGTCTCAGCAGGATCGAAATGGCAGCGGCCGAGTGGGATTGTGCTGTTGCTTCCGCATGGATACGAGGGACAGGGGGCGGAACATTCCAGCGGCCGGCTGGAGCGCTTCCTCCAATTGTGCGCCGAAGACAATATCCAGGTCTGTAATCTCACTACTTCCGCGCAGTATTTTCATGCTTTGTGCCGGCAGATGAAACGCGATTTCCTCAAACCGCTCATCATTATGACGCCCAAAAGTCTCTTGCGCGCCCAATTCGCTTCTTCGTCGGCAGAAGAATTCACTCATGGCCGGTTCGAGGAAATTCTCTGCTCGCCCGAAGCCGTCCCTGCCGACAAAGTGAAGCGGCTCATCTTTTGCTCGGGCAAAGTTTATTACGACCTGCTCAATTATCGGACTGAGCGCAAGATCGACGACGCGGCGATCATTCGCGTCGAGCAGCTTTATCCGCTGGCCGAAAAAAGGCTGCGCGAAATGGTCAAGCCGTTTTCAAAGAATGCGAAGTTCGTCTGGTGCCAGGAAGAACCACAGAACATGGGCGCGTGGAGTTTCATCGAACCGCGATTGCGCACTATGTTTTGCAGCGAAATCGCTTATGCGGGCCGCGACGCCAGCGCCAGTCCAGCCGTTGGCGCGCTCGCCCGCCATAAACGCGAGCAAGCCGCCCTCGTCGCTGACGCATTTTCAGTTTGAGGTAGGGCGCGACCGCCGGGCGCGCCGCACCGTAGGTCTTATGCGTCTCATAAGTCATATAGGTCGGATGCGCCGTATTTGTTGACGAACCGTATTTGGTTCGCGACGCTGTTTCGCTCATGCCTATCGAAGTGAAAATTCCCGCAGTCGGCGAATCGATTACCAGCGGTGTTGTCTCCGTCTGGCACAAGAAATCGGGCGAATTTGTGAGTGCAGGGGACGCTCTTTTCACTCTCGAGACCGACAAGGTTTCCACCGAGATCGTGGCCGAACAGGATGGCGTGCTGGAAACGAACGTACCCGAGGGCCAGGAAGTGAAAATCGGCGAGGTTGTCGCAACAATACACGATTCAAAAGCGTCACCAGAGGAAAAGAAGGTGGAAAAGGCTCGAGAGAAAAAGACAGCGCCCGAGGAAAAAGAGAAGGAACCCGAAGAAAAAAAGAAGGAACCCGCGGCTGAGAAGAAGAGCGCCGAAGAAGAGGAAAACGAGAGGCCGCCACAGAAAGCAAAACCTCTTTCCCCTGCGGTTCGACGCATTGTCGAAGAAGAAGAAATCGAGTCGGAGAAAATCGCCGGCACTGGCAAAGGGGGTCGCTTGACCAAAGGCGACGTGCTGGCCGCGGTGCAAGAGCGCGGCAAAGCCGACTTGTCCGCCGTAGCCTCTCGACCCGGCGTGGCTTTACGCGAAGGCCGGTTGGGGAAGGCAGAGGAAAAGATTGAGACTCGCGAAATTCAGCCCTCGGGCGATGGCCGATTTGTCCGCAAAAGAATGTCACCACTGCGCCGCAAGATCGCAGCGCAACTGGTGATGGCGCAGCAGACCGCCGCGATTCTTACCACGTTCAACGAATGCGACATGACCGCTGTGCAGGAATTGCGTGCAAAATCGCAAGAGGAGTTCATGAAAAAGAACAGCGTCAAACTGGGTTTGATGTCGTTCTTTATCAAGGCATGCGTGGAAGCGCTCAAAGCGGTGCCCGTAGTCAACGGCCGCATCGAAGGAGACGATTTCATTCAAAACAATTTTTACGACATCGGCGTCGCGGTCGGCACTGAGCGCGGACTCGTTGTCCCAATCGTGCGCGATGCCGACAAGAAAAGTTTCGCTGATTTAGAGCGTGACATCGCCGATTTCGCCAGCAGAGCGCGTGACGGAAAACTGAAAATCGAAGACCTGCAAGGCGGCACATTCACCATCACAAACGGCGGAGTGTACGGATCGCTTTTCGCCACCCCGATTTTGAATCCGCCGCAAAGCGGTATCCTCGGCATGCACAAAATCATGCCTCGACCAGTGGCGATCGATGGGAAAGTGGAAGTCCGTCCAATGATGTATCTCGCTCTCAGCTATGATCATCGGGCCATTGACGGAAAAGAAGCCGTCACTTTCCTTATCAAAGTGAAGGAGTGCATTGAGGACCCGAAGAAGTTGCCACTCGATTTTTAGAACCAAAAGCGGCAGAACACCGCCGCACTCCAAGACGCAAGCGCATAATGCGCGCTTAACGTGACGGCCACGTTTTGGGCTGCGGCGGTGCTCCGCCGCTTGGATTCTCGACAATTGCCCGTCTTCGCTCGGAATGACAAAATGGACATATGGAAAACTTTGATGTTGTAATTATCGGTTCGGGACCGGGCGGTTACATCGCTGCGATCCGCTCCGGGCAGCTCGGGCTGAAAACGGCCATTATCGAAAAAGACAAGGAACTCGGCGGCACATGTTTGAATGTGGGCTGTATTCCGAGCAAAGCGCTGCTCACTTCAAGCGATCATGTCACGTTCGCAAAAATGGAAGCCGCCAAACACGGCATCGTGATCGACGGCGTGCATGTCGATCTTCCGAAGATGCAGCAGCGCAAAGACAAGGTCGTGAAAACGCTTACCGGCGGCGTCCGAGCGCTCATGAAGACGAACAAGGTAACGACTTTTGAGGGGATCGGCACGATTACTGCCCCTGGGAAAGTCTCGATTAAACCATCGAAAGGCGAGACGCAGGAGATCGAAACAAAAAATATCGTAATCGCCACGGGCAGCGCGGCTGTCGAACTGCCGTTCGCAAAGTTCG
>QHOW01000108.1:0-1319 GCA_003219435.1 Verrucomicrobiota bacterium
CCATTCAATCTCTGTAAGGCATCAGGAGAAGATAAAAGGCCGTCAATAGTCTCCCTCTCGCGCGCGCGTGAGCGTTCCGGGTGGGCCTGACTGTGTCAAGCGCCTGAATCAAGATCGGCACCCGGTGTTTGGCACAAACGCCGCTACACCGGAAGCTGATGAAAAAAGCAGGTCCGGAGTTTTATCTCCGGAACCGCTCTGACAAATACGACGGAATTATTGTGGCCTAGGCGTTGGTGTTTCTCTTGCTGGCTTTTTCTTTCCGCCTTCCGGCTGCACCGGGCTGCCCTCGGCGACGGGTGGCGCTACACCCCGTGGTTGCCCGCCAGGTTGACCATACGCGCCCTGCGCTTTTTCTTTCGCGCTTCGCATTGTGCCAAGTCCTGGGGGCGGCGGAGGCGGCGGTGTCGGTGAGGCAGGCTGACGGACTCCAGGCGGTGGTCCACCACGAGACCTATACGCACCCGCGTCCGTTGGCGGCGGCGTGCCGAATCGCTCACGCTCGGGTCCTCCACCGCGACGCTGCGGCGGAATATTCTCAGGACCACCCGCACCCGGACTTGGACTTTCGCCCAGCGTGCGTGCAGGTGGCCGGCCATGTTCTGGAGATGGCGGCGAAGGGCGGAACGTCGGTGGCGCCGTCGCCCCCGGTGCTCCTGCCGGGCTCGCTGTCGCTCCAGGGGACGGAGGTCGTCCGCCTGGTTTGCCCCTCCCGCGTTCAAATGGTGAAGGCGCTAGGCCTGCTGGTCCAGGAGGCATTGCTGTCGCTCCGGGCCGCGGTCGTCCGCCTGGCGTTGGTTTTGCTCGCTCGAACGGTGAGGGCGAACCACCTGCCGGAGCCGCTGTCGCGCCAGAAACAACTTTACGCCCAGTCGATCGACCTCCACTCACAGCCGGTGATGGGCTGCCGGCTGCTCGGGCGGCGGCGCGAGTTGGCGGTGGAATATTCTTGGGATTTTCGGTTTTAATTTTCTCCTTCACCTGCGCTTCATTAGAAACGCCGGTCCAGCCCTTCTCAATTTTCGGCTGAGCGACTTTCGCTTTCACCTTTGGTGGGGGAGCCCCCGCAGCTCCCTTGCTGAATTTTTGCGGAGCCCCCACCATGAGTTTGTCGCCCTGCACTTTCGTCAGTGCACCGGTTTTGGCGGCCGCAGATAAATCGGCGCTCGGTTGACGATCGATGGTAAGGCGCTGAATTGGCCGGCTCGAATAAGAGCTCAGCGTGTTGTAATCAGGGCCGTAGTTGTAGACGATGTTGTTCTGAACCGTGATATTGGTCACGTTCACGGTGTTACTGATATAGGTTACGTTCTGCGAAT
>QHOW01000108.1:1334-7778 GCA_003219435.1 Verrucomicrobiota bacterium
AAAACGAACATCGATGAAATTGTAATAGGCCGGACCGATATCGAATTCGATGTCCACGCGACCACCAATGGGGCCGCCCGCATAAGCGATTCCGGGTCCGCGCGGCGGCAGCGGCGCCCAGCCGACATAATCGCCTCCGGTTCGCCAGGACACCCAGGCAGGTCCCCATTCAAGGTCGCTGCCGGGGAACCAGACCCAGCCGTAATCCGCCAGGCTGGCCCAGCGACCGTAGTGGTAGGTTGCCCAGCCGAAATCTTCATAAGAAACCCATGTCCAGCCCACCTCAGTGTAGGCCCAGTAGCCGTCGGCATAAGGACGCCAGTTAGGATCGCTCACGGCCACATCGGGTTGCCAGCCGTAGCCGTAGCCTTCAACTTCAATCCAGTTTCCGCCAGAGAGATTGTTATAAAAGAAATCGACCGAGACATCTGCCCGGACCTGCGGAAGAGCGGGAAAGACAGCAGCGAACATCGCTAAAGCAAAAAGTATTTTTTTCATATTTTTTTTGAAAGAAGGTTTTGAGGCATTCGACTTACCGGCCTCGCAGTTTATTCATTTATGATTCGAATGCCGTCCAATCAGTGCGTGTTCGCCATCGTGGTCACGCTGCTTGCTTCGGATCGCGAAGACAATGTCAATTGTAGGGCGTCTGTGTCAGACGCCCTACAAATCTCGACTCACTTCTCAGGTCTCACTTCTTTCCTGCCTTGGGCGTGCCGGTCGCATTGATGCGTGCGGCGCGCGATGGATCCGTGCCGAGCGTAACGCTCACCGTCATTCCGGGCTTTAAATCGGCAATGCTCGCTCGCTGACCGTTAACGGTGATCTCGGTGAACTGTGTGATCGTGAGCGTTCTCGTCGTGTTTTGGTCGCTTACAGTGATCGCGTTACCAGTCACGCTTGAGATGGCCGGCTGGTGATATGCCGGCACCGGTGTGGGCTTCTTTTTTCTCCCCTTACCGAAAGCTGGCGCAAACGGGACCGTAACAAGGAGAATCCAGACAGCGACCAACAGCCTCTTCCTCATCATCTCCGTCTAACAGAATGGATGAGGCTTCGCCACGTTAAATCTTTGGGCCCTCCTGGCCGATTTCTTTTTTGACCACGAATCCGCCTTCGCGGAGCCTACGGCGCGACATGTGACCATCCGCCTTCGCGCGCTTCGGCGTGGCAGGCGAATCGACACGAACAAATCAGAAGCGATCTGATAAAAGTGCGGCGCTGTGGCCACGGCTCTGTGCGCCGCGTAGGAGGCATGACTCCGATCGGTCATTTCGACGCCGCGGAACACGGATTCGCCGTGGCGAACACCAGCGAAGGTGGATTCGTTATTGACACCTCGCTTCCCGGCGCGCTTGAATCAAAGCGGAAGCGGCAAGGCCGATCTAACGGCGAGCGCCGATTATAGGAATAAGTGAAGAACTTTAAATCCATCCGCGTATTCCTGATTGGAATCCTTTGCGGCGTGACAATGGCGGCTGCGCTCACATTTTTCGTCGCAATTCCCGCGAACAACGATCATTGGCGTGTGGAAGTTGTGAAACGCGGCGGCGGGACCTGGTACTTCGACAAAAACGGCCATCTCGGCTGGATGTGGACAGTCGAGCCGGTCTCCAATATTCGCCCGGTAAAGAAAGCCATCGTAGTGCCGGCGCCTAAAAAAGTCGTCGCTCCCGAGCAGCTATAATCGTGTCGGCTCCATGTAGCTTCATCCTTCGCAGTGCTACGGAGAATGGATGTGCCGCCGCGCGGGCGGCGGGAGTCGAACGAGTTTCAAATCGACACGAATACATTCGTAGGTCGAGGTATTAGCCTTCGCCGCGGCGAACGCCCTGCAACATTTGTGTCCATTCGTGTTAATTCGTGGTTAACACAAACCAAAACGCCCCGCCTGATTTTTCTAGGCGGAGCGTCTTGAATTGACCGAGACGAAGCTTTTCCGAATTACGATGAATTGAGAACAAGATTCTGCGTCAATATGGGAACGAATAGGTTTGAGTTTTCGTCTCCTTTCGTCGATTTTCTTGGTTATGACTTTGGCGATCGAGATCGAACAGGAGAAAGATGGCCGATGGATCGCGGAGATTCGCCAAATACCAGGAGCGATGGTTTACGGGCGTACTCGCGAAGAAGCAGTCTCGCGCGTTGAAGCTCTGGCCCTTCGTGTTCTTGCTGAGCGCAGGTAGGGCGCGACCAAGCTTGCCCTAAGCGAAGCCGAACGGAGGCGCGTCGTCGATGACATTTCAGCCACGGATGAACACAGATTAAGGACTCAAGCATGGCGGCAACGGCATTTTGCTTCTCGATCTATGTTCCATCTGTGTGAATCTGTGGCGCCAAAGCCAAGCCGCCTTCGTAATGGACTCCGTCCGAGTCAAAGGCTGATGAAATTCGCCGCAGCCAGTCATGGATTAATGTAAATGTCCTTCGCCCATTTCACCGAGCCGTTCTCGCCAGTAACCGGGTCTCCGCTTGGCATGCATCACCGCTACGATCCACACGCGCTCGGGTTCATCCAGATAGACCACCGAGTAAGGGAAACCGCGTGCCAACGCGCGGCGGGGAGAAAAACGTACGGTTTCACCGCCCGGCGATTTTACCGACGTGGGCGGACACTTCTTCGCCAGGAACGCCTTGAACCTTGCCACTCTGGATTTCTTCAACGCGCCGGTCGATCTCGGTTTTCCACGCGGTCTCAACATCCGGGGCACTGGCATGGATATCGTTGGTAAGGCGGCCCACTAGTTCGCCAACTTTTTCCGGCGGCCAGCCGCGGGTCTCTTCAACGATTTGCTCCAATGTCAGAGCCATATGCCCATGCTACGTAGCCCTGTTTTAGATTCAAGGAATAAGACAAAGCAATTCCAAGAGACGATCAGTTTTTCGCGTGATCGATTCCGCTGCGCCAACCACAAATTTTGGCCCAGCCGTTGCAAAGAAAAGTGCGCGATCGCGAGGGCCGCCCCTTCGGCTGCGCTCCCGCCACGTCCGCCATTCGGAAGGACTCACCCGTGGCGAGACGGGCAGGAGCCAGGGATCTGGCTAACGAAAGCAAACCTGCTTCTCTTGCTTCGGCGTCGTCTAGAACCCTTCGGCTTGCTTCCGCAGCTTTTCTTTTACTTGGGAAAACGAGGAGTCTGAAATTTTACCCAGGAAAGACAACGCTTCAACTTTCTTGTTCTGTTTCAGGGTGACCCGCGCGAGCTGCAAGTAGGCGAAGTTCCGGTTCGTGGCGAGCTCGAGATATTGCTGCCAGGCGACTTGCGCCTCTTTCCAATCGGGGTTCGGGATTCCATAGAATGTTTCCGCGTAAGCTCGGGCATATTTCAGGTCGGTCGGCGCCAGCCGGCTGGCTTCGCGAAATTGGAACAGGGCGCGCTTCAACAATTCCGCAGAATCGATCTTCCAGGCCGCAGTCAGATCATTGCGGAGGATGAATTCGACGTTCCCGAGGTCGAAGTGATAATCGGGATTGTCACTGTCCGAGCGAACCGCCAAAAGAAACTGCTCCGCCGCTTCGCGGACGCGGCCTGCCCTGAGATAGGCGCCGCCCAACGAGTTGGCCGCTTCCGCATTTTCCGGCTCGAGCCGTTGCGCTGTCCGCCAATATTCGACGGCTGCTTCCGCCTGCCCGTTTTCCCACAGAAATGCGGCAACGGCGTTTTGCGCCGGGGCAGACTGCGGATTGTCCCGGACGAGTTGGTAGTAGATTTGCTCCACACGCAGACGGTCTTTTGCCGTTACGTTGGGATTGGCGAGCACCTGCGCTGCCTTATCGGCCGCCTTGATTTCTATCCACGTTATTGCCCACGCACCGATGGATTCCGCACGCCCGAGCACAGGCGTAAAGAGCAAAATGAGGAGCGTGGCTGCAGCCCTCTTGCATTCACTCCAGTTGCTCCGGCCGCGGTTGCTGATTATCACAGCTGTCGCTCTTCCTGGAGAGATCACCTTCACACGCACAAAATAAGATTCGCGGGAGCCACCCGCAATGGTTGTTCAAGAGAGGCTTACGTCTTTCTTCGGGGACTCGCTTGATTATACCACAAAACAGCAAAAGAAAACCAAGGGCGCTGGCCCGACGGCGAAGAAGGCTGGGTTGACTTCAGCTACTTGTCGCAAACGATAGGCCAAGCCACAGCTGTGCGCGATTATCGCGCGCAGCAAAACCGCTTCGGATGATCGAATTAAAGCGGATTCAAGACCGGAATATTGGGGCAAGCTGGGTCGGTCCTGGTATTCCATTCGGCGTGGCCTTGCCGCGGTTGTATGCTATATTCTGGTTGACATAGACTGTGTTCTGTAGTTCATATTCAAACTATGAAAACGATTGCCGTTTCGGAAAAGGCTTACACGCGACTGGCTTCATGGAAGGCTGGCCGGGATGATACGTTCTCAGCCGTGATCGAGCGGCTGATTCCGCCTAAGGGAACGCTGGCGGCTGCTCTGGAGGCAGCGGCGTCTCTGCCGGAGTTGCCCGCGCGAGAATTTGAATCTTTGGAAAAAGCGGTAAACGCCACACGGCGGAAACTGCGCCCAGCATGGAAGTAATTGCAGACACCACGGTGCTGATTGACTTGTGGCGGTATCGCAAAGCGCCCCGCCGCCTTGGCGACTTAACGGCCAAAGTGGGTGAAGCGGCAATTCTCATCCCGTGGATCACGCAGGCGGAATTTTCCCGCGGCGCGTTGTTCAAAGATGTTGCGCCGGTGGCGTTGGCTGAGTTTTATGCAAGCTTCCATTTACTGCCCTTCGAGCAAGCCACTATTGATGTTTATTGCCGCTTGTGGGTGGCCATGGCACGGGCGGGTCGAGCACCGGACTACCCGGATCTGTGGACCGCTGCATGCGCAGTGACGGCGAAAATCCCCCTGCTGACCCGTAACCCAAGACATTTCGCGGACATTCCAGAATTGGAAGTAATCGGCTACAAAATTATTTGAACGCCGAATGGGCGACCTCGAGGTGCGACCATGGCCTGCCCTCCGTGGCGGGCAGAGACTTCCGGAGTTGGGCTGGCACGCCGTAGCTTCGCGAAGGCGGGTTCGAAGTTTTCTAAACTTAACAAAACAAAAACGCACCGCTGGAATCTCCAGCGGGGCGTTATTCGGCAAGACAGACAGCGACGTTCAGTCAAGACCCAATTCGGCTTACCTGCTCCCATGGCACACCGGGCTTGCCCGCATTACGCTCGATTGCATCGCGGAGTTCAATCAGGTCCTCCATGTCTTCAATGCGCTTCTGAAGCCGGCGCATTTCGGCTGCGAGACGCTTCAAAGTTGGTTTCTTCATACTGGCAGCGTTACCCATACGCTTTCTTACGATCCCTCACAGCTTCTAAGCCACGATCCGACCTCGTCAAAGGGAAGTATCGGCGGTTCCTTGTTTCGTCATTCCTTTCATTCGTGTCTACTCGTGTCTGCCAAGCTGATTAACCACTACGAGCACGTCTCTATGATCGTCGCGCGGGTCTGGCGCAAACTCTCGAACTGATTTCGATTTGGCAGAAAAAGTGACAACGAAACAACTGTGCCTTTGGCCGATTAGCTTGTGGATCTTATCCCGGCCTACTAGGGCGAGCTTCCGCGCTTGCGCGCGATGCAGACTATCGATACGCCGAAGGGTATACTGAATTTCTCAATTATCGACGCCTCCAGCGCAAAAACCTTCGCTAATGCAGAGTTTATTAAGCCGGGATTTGTCAACGTAAAATCGGATGTGAGGTGGGCGCCTTCATCCAGCCGCATTAAGCGGCGCCCGACACGGATTGCCGCTATGGGTAAAAAGAGGATAGAATTGAAATAAGACAACTTTGTTACCCGGAAGCCCGAGCTCCGCATCACGTTGCCTAGTGTCCGCGCAACGTAACGGCGCTTATGGTGGCTGATTTCGTCTTGAGGCCCCCACAGAAACTGATAAGCAGGCACCGTGGCCATGAACATACCGGCCGATTTCAAGACCCGATGAGCTTCGGAAACCGCGCTTTTCTGGTCCGCGATATGTTCTAGAACGTCGAACATCGTCACGAGGTCGAGACTCTCGTCCTCAAACGGCAAGTGTGTTCCGACAAGCCGTTGCACGTTTTCGAGGCCGCGCATCCGACAGAACTGAATTGCTTCACTGTCTGCCTCCAGACCCTGGACATGTCCGAAGCGCATCAGGTACTGCAGCATCGTACCGGTGCCGCAGCCCACATCCACAATCTGGAGTATGGAACGATCTGATGCAGGAAGATGCTTTTCGAGGAGCCTCAGGATGATTTTTCGGCGCCCGACGAACCACCAATGTTTGTCTTCGATCTTGAAGTATTCGGCATAGAAATCCTTCTCCATTTGATACTGGCGGTGCATGTTCACCCTTGGATGATCAGTGGTCAAAGGCCTTTCAGCCGTTGACTTAACGACGACGAGGCCAGACGGCTAGACAACGATAAAGCAACCTTGT
>QHOW01000109.1 GCA_003219435.1 Verrucomicrobiota bacterium
CCTGCCGCTGCCATCGACGAAGATGACAATGGCTTTTTTGCCAGCCCAGACGCCGCCTGGTTGAGCTTTGTCCGTGCTATAGGATGCGGGGTTGGCCACGCTATTGTAGGCGTCGGCAACCAAAGGCATTTGCGGGTTCGACGTGTCATTGTGGCCGCTCACGTAGCTATAACGGTTTTCGCCCGCGATGAGTGTATTGCCGCTTGGATTAGTGGTGTTGTCGATC
>QHOW01000110.1:0-3467 GCA_003219435.1 Verrucomicrobiota bacterium
AAAGGCTCGTTGCGCCTCGGCGACATTTTCCGGATCACCTTTCCAGGCTTTGAGCACCGGAGCTTGCAAAGCCCGCCCGAAGGAAAAGCTCAATTGCCAGGGCAGATCAGGAAGCTGATTCATCGCGTTGAGATGTTCGGTCGCTTCCGAATCACTTTGCCCGCCCGAGAGAAAGACAAGACCGGGGACAGCGGCGGGCACCACGTGTTTCATGCAGCGCACTGTCGCTTCAGCAACTTCCTGCACTGAAGCCTGCTGCGGGCAATCTTTCCCCGAAAGCACCATGTTCGGTTTCAATAGCATTGCCTCCAGTTTGACGCGGTGGTCGGCCAAAGCATTGAAAACGATTCGGAGCGTTAGCTCGGTGACGGCGAAATGCCGCTCAATAGCGTGCGCCCCATCCATGAGAACTTCCGGCTCGACGATCGGCACCAGATCGGCTTCCTGACACAGCGCAGCGTAAGCTGCCAATAACTCCGCGTTAATGTCGATGCAGGTGCGCGTGGGAATTTTCTCGGCGATCCCGATCACCGCGCGCCATTTGGCAAAACGTGCTCCCAACTGCCGGTATTCCGCCAGCCGCTCGCGCAGCCCGTCGAGTCCTTCAGTGACTTTTTCGCCGGCAAAATTTGCCATCGGCTTGGCGCCTTTATCCACCTTAATACCGGGAATGATCCCCTGCTCTTCCAGCGCTTCGACAAAAGTTCGACCGTCGCGAGTGTTCTGCCGAATCGTCTCGTCAAAAAGAATCACGCCGCTGATAAATTCGCCGGCGCCGGCGGTGGTAAATAGAATTTCCCGATACGCGCGCCGGTTCTCCTCCGTCGAAGCAACGCCGATGCTCTTCAATCGCTTCTCAATCGTCCCCGTACTTTCGTCCGCTGCCAGGATTCCCTTGCCGGGCGCGACCAGCTTTTGCGCCACCGATTCCAAATTTTCATTTTTCATAGCTCTCTCCTTATGAATCATTCTTCGTTGCCCTCCACAAATTACAACTAACATATCAGTCGCAAGCTCGAAAGCCTGCTACACGCACTCCTTCGTGCCTCAGTCGGTCTTGGCCGCCGAGACGAACGGCGCTACCCTCCCTTCGGTCGTAGATCAATCCGCCTTAAGAGACGATATTAATCTAGGAACACGAGTAAGAGCAGGAAGGCGATGAACGCTTTGCTCGACGCGCGGTCTAACCTGTGCTATACGCAATTCAATGTTGAGCAGGATCATACTTTCGATGGCGATGGCCACCGCGCTTTTTACGGCTCCGGTGGGTCTCGCCGCGCGATCGTGCATCCTCACCAACGCGCCAAGTCAAAAGGCTTGTCAGTCAAGTTGCTGCGCTAACAAAACCTGTTGCGCGATATCGCCAAAGAACACAGCTCCGCCATCGCAGCCGCTTGCCAAAGCTGATTCCAGTCAACAACTGAAGGCAACCGGCTTTGTCGCCGCGCTGTCTTTGCCAGGTTGTGAAGTCGGAGCTGAGCAGTTCCGGTTTCAGGCTATAGCACCGTCGGCGAACTCACCGCCACGGCTGGCGCTGCTCTGCACGTTTCTCATCTGATCCAGAGACGCTGACGCTCGGGGTGTGCCCATTCATCGGCACGCCTGGACTTCAACCGTTCTCTTGGATCAATGAAAACAACTTACTCTTTACTATTTAGTTTAATTTTCGCTTTAACTTTTCGGACTGCGCAGGCCGGAGAAAATGACAGCGCAGTTCGAGAGGGCCGCCTTTCGCTCGATGACGTGACGAGCGCGGTGCTGGCGAATAATCCCGCGATTAAGGAGGCAGAGAACCGCTGGCGCGCGGCAAAGGAGCGGGTGGGACAAGCGACCGCGTGGGATGATCCGCGAGTCGGCGGCGAATCACGGGTACGCCGGTTTGTCGAAGTGCCGCCGAACGCGTTCATGGATCAGTCGCTCACGGTCGAGCAATTGATCCCGATCACCGGCAAGAACCTCGTCCGCGGACGTGTCGCCGCAGCCGAGGCGCTGTCGATCTTCGAAGAAGTTCGACGCGCTGAGCTGGACGTGTTCGCGAAGGCGCGCGCTGCATATTTCCGGTTGGCGAACGCTTACGACCAGTTGGAGATCAACGACAAGAATCTCACGTCGCTGAGGCAGATCGCCGATATCAGCCGTACTCGATACGAGAACGGTCTGGAGAGCGCAGCCAACGTTCTCGTGGCTGAGACTGATCACAGTAAGCTGCTGGAAACCCGGCGCGACCTCGAGCGCAATCTTTCGGACGCTCAGTCGCAGTTGAATACGCTGATGAATCGCGACGCGTTTGCGCCGCTTGGCACGCCAGTCGCCGCAAACGTTAACGAGGCGACTCTGTCGTTGAGCAGATTGCGTGCGATCACGCTCACTCAGCGCCCGGAAGTGCAGATGGCGCGGGCGAAGATCGACATGGAGAAATCGAAGCTTCAGCTTGCCCACCGCGCTTGGATTCCCGACCCGGCGCTGATGATGAAAGGCCAGCGCTACAACGATGCCGCGCAAGCGGTAAGCGAATTGGACGCCGGTGTGTCGTTTACGGTACCGTGGGTGAATCCCGGAAAATATTCGGCCGGAGTTCGCGAAGCCCGCGAGAATGTTGGTGCAGCCGGACATGGTCTCGATCGCGAGCAAAAAGAAGCGCTGCGGCTGTTGCGCGATCAGTTGGAGAAAATCGACACGGCGCATCATCATGTCGAGCTTTTCCAGGACAAGCTCGTGCCGCAGGCGCGGCAGGCATTCGAGGCGACGCGATTGAGCTACGAATCCGGAAAAGCGTCGTTTCTCGATTGGATCAGCGCGCAACGAAACTTGCGCGATATCGAAGCGACGGCACGCGAGCACCTGAGTGACTATCAGGTTGCCGTCGCTGAATTGGAAGCAATCATCGGCTCCCAACTTTATGGACGGCCTAACGAATCCGGCAGCCGCCGGACAGAAAGGAAATCTCGATGAGAATCTTTACACAAAAAGTCACGCTGTTGATCGCACTAATTACGCTGCTGATTGGTCCGGCAGGCGCCGGATGCGTGAAAAAAGGCGCGTCGGGCAAACCAAGCAACGTCGATTACTACACCTGCACCATGCACCCGTCGGTGAAATCACAGGACCCGAAGGGGAAATGTCCCATCTGCGGTATGGACCTTGTGCCAGTAATGAAGAAAGCCGGCAGCGAAGCAAAAGCTGAAACTTCGCCGCAAATGCAAGGAATGAAGGAGAGCGGTGAGAAGCAAAGTGGACAGACGCAGGGCATGGAAGGCATGCCTGGGATGCCCGGGATGAAACCTGGAGGTGAAACGCAAGGCGCTCAGACGCGCGAATTCATTGTGCCGGTGGAGCGGCAACAGCAAATCGGCGTCACGTATGCAACGGTCACGCGTAAACCGCTCCATCATACGATCCGCTCGGTCGGCATGGTAGTGCCGGATAAAGGTCGTAACTGGCAGTTCGTTTCGCGCGTCGATGGTTAC
>QHOW01000110.1:3529-19937 GCA_003219435.1 Verrucomicrobiota bacterium
GATCTATAGCCCCGACTTGCTTACGAGCGAACGCGAGTTTGTTCAGCTCCTGAGGATGCGCGACGACGCGAAATCCAAAGAAGCGCGCGCGACGCCCGAGCGACTCATCCAATCGGCAAAACAGCGTTTGCACCTGTGGAACGTAACCGACGAGCAAATCGCCGAACTACAAAAAACAAGAAATCCACAGGAGAACCTGACGCTTCTCTCGCCGTTTCGCGGCGTCGTCCAGTCGGTGCCGGTCGAACAAGGCAAAAGTGTGAAGATCGGCGACCTGCTGGTCGAAGTTGCCGACCTAAGCGTGGTCTGGGTTTGGGCTGAGTTTTACGAAAACGAGCTGCCGATGTTGCAGGTCGGTCAGAAGATCGACATCACGACCAAGTCGTATCCCGGCGCGAAATTCGAAGGCACGATCAGCCTGATCAATCCATTTCTCGACGAGGCCAAACGCACTGCGAAAGTGCGCATCGACATCCCGAACCCGGATTTCAAGCTCCGCCCGGGAATGTATGTGAACGCCGAACTCGCCATGGACATGGGCGAAGGCCTAACGATTCCCGTCAGCGCCGTGATGCCGACGGGAGCGCGCAACGTGGCCTTTGTTAATAAAGGCGGAGGAAAACTCGAGCCGCGCATTATCCAGCTCGGCTCGAAATACGGCGATCTCTACGAGGTGCAAAGCGGTTTGCGCGAAGGCGAACAGGTGATCGCCAGCGCCAATTTCTTGATCGACGCCGAATCGAAGGTTCAGGGCGCGCTGAAAGACTTTGAAACGGAGAAACGGGGAAACGGAGAAACGGAGAAGAAATGATAAAGGAAAACGAAACGGAGAAACGGCGAAGCAGAGAAGCGGCGAAGCCGATCAGGCACTTTCGGGACCTGGATGTTTACCAAAATGCGCTTGCGACTGGATTGCGTGTGTATGAACTGAGTAGAAAATTTCCTACTGAAGAACGCTATGCGCTAACAGATCAAATCCGGCGGTCGTCGCGATCAGTATGCGCCGGGAGGGTCGCTCGCCCGACCTGATTGAAGACCAGATCACATATCCGATTTCCACGGTCTTTATCGCCGCGCCGAAAGTGAAATTTGTCCGGGGCGAATCGATGTTCGGGAAATCGTTTGTTTACGTCATTTTTCAGGACGGTACCGATATCTACTGGGCGCGTTCGCGCGTCATTGAATATTTGAATTCGGTTCGCGGGTCCCTGCCCGAGGGCGTGAACCCGGTGATCGGGCCCGACGCGACGGGTGTTGGATGGGTTTACGAATACGCGCTGGTTGACGACAGCGGCAAACACGACCTGGCGGAGTTACGCTCCATTCAGGATTGGAATCTGCGCTACGCATTTTCGTCGGTGCCCGGCGTCTCCGAGGTGGCGCCGGTCGGCGGATTCGTGAAGCAATACCAGGTCGATCTCGATCCGAACGCGCTCGTTGCCTACAACATCCCGCTCAGCGACGTCGTCAACGCGATCAAGATGAGCAACGCTGATGTGGGCGGCCGCGTTTTGGAAGTCGCAACGACCGAGTATTTCATCCGCGGTCGCGGTTATATCAAAAAAATCGAGGACATCGAGGACATTGTCCTCAAGGTCGAGAACGGCACGCCAGTTTATGTGAAGAACGTCGGCAGTGTCCATCTCGGCGGCGACATCCGGCGCGGCATTGCCGAACTTGACGGGCGCGGCGAAGTCGTTGGCGGCATCGTTGTCATGCGCTACGGCGAAAACGCGCTCAACGTCATCGATGGTGTTAAAAAGAAAATCGAGGAGATCAAATCGTCCCTGCCGGCCGGTGTGCGGATCGTGCCAACTTATGATCGCAGCGAGTTGATCAAACGCGCCATCGCCACATTGCGCGAGAAACTCATCGAGGAAAGCGTCGTCGTCGCTCTGGTCTGCATCGTGTTCCTCTGGCACGTGCGTTCCTCGCTGGTGGCGATTATCACGCTGCCGATCGCCATCATCCTTTCGTTCATCCCGATGTGGTGGATGCACGTCACTTCAAACATCATGTCGTTAGGCGGCATCGCCATTGCCATCGGCGCGATGGTCGATTCGGCCATCATCATGATCGAGAACGCGCACAAGGCGCTCGAGCATTTTCGGGACGAGCGTCAACGCGAACCGAACGGCGCCGAGCGCGCGAGCGTAATTATTGGCGCCGCGAAATCTGTCGGCCGATCGCTCTTTTTCGCGTTGCTTGTGATCACCGTGAGTTTCATTCCGGTGTTCTCGCTCACCGCGCAGGAGGGGCGACTGTTTCGACCGCTCGCGTTCACGAAGACATTCTCGATGTTTTTCGCTTCATTCCTTGGCTTAACGCTCGTGCCGGTGCTGATGCTGCTGCTTATCCGCGGCAAAATCACACCCGAGATCAAAAATCCGGTGAACCGATTTTTGATCTGGATCTACCAGCCATTCGTCAATTTCGTGTTGCGCTATCGCTGGTTCACGTTGCTCGCTGCGCTCGTCATCCTCGTTGTCACGATCTTCCCGTTCAGCCGGCTCGGCAGCGAATTCATGCCGCCGCTCAACGAGGGCACCCTGCTTTACATGCCGACTGCCGTGCCGGGGATGTCGATCACCGAAGCGACGAAGATTTTGCAAATCCAAGATCGGCAGCTGAAAAAAATTCCCGAGGCGGTGACCGTATTCGGAAAAGCCGGCCAGGCGGATTCACCCACCGATCCCGCGCCATTATCGATGTTCGAAACGGTTGTCACCCTCAAGCCGCCGGATGAATGGCGCAAAGGAATGACCTGGGACAAGCTCCTCGCGGAAGTAAACGCCAACATCAAGACACCCGGCATGGCGAACATCTTCTGGATGCCGATCCAGACCCGCACCGAGATGCTTACCACTGGGTTTCGCAGCGTGCTCGGGGTAAAAGTTTTTGGGCCTGATCTTGGCGAGATCCAAAAGCTCGCCGTGCAGATCGAGCGCGAGTTGAGCGACCAGCCTAATACACGCAGCGCCTTCGCCGAGCGCACCGTTGGCGGTTACTTTCTTGATTTCACTGTTAATCGCGAAGCCGCCGCGCGCTACGGACTGAAGGTCGGTGATGTGAACGATATCATTGAGAGCGCCATCGGCGGCAAGAACATCACCACCACGGTGGAAGGCCGTGAACGCTATCCGATTAACACGCGCTACGCGCGCGACTTTCGCCAGGACCTCGACGCGCTCAAGCGCGTGCTCGTGCCAACCCCGACTGGTGCGCAAGTGCCAATCTCGCTCCTGGCCGACATTAGTTACAAAACCGGGCCCCCGTCGGTGCGCAGCGAAAACGGCAAGCTGGTCGGGTTCGTTTTTGTGGACGTCACGACGAGCGATATTGACGGCTACGTCCGGGCGGCATCGCAGCGCCTCGCCCAGCGCATTCAATATCCGCCCGGCTATTACATTCAATGGGCCGGCCAGTTCCAATATCTGCAAGAGGCCAAGGAACGGCTCAAGATCGTGATCCCGTTCACGCTCCTGATCATTTTCATGCTCATTTACATCAGCACGAGATCGGTTTTGAAAACGATCATCGTGCTGCTGACCGTGCCGTTCTCATTGATTGGTGCGTTCTGGCTGCTTTATCTGCTCGGCTACAACATGAGCGTCGCCGTTTGGGTGGGTCTGATCGCGCTCGCGGGTCTCGACGCCGAAACCGGTGTCGTGATGCTCCTTTATCTCGATCAAGCGTGGGAAAAATTTCGTGCCGAAGGTCGGATGAATACGATGCGGGATTTGCATGACGCCGTCATCGAAGGCGCGGTCAGCCGTGTGCGACCGAAAATCATGGCGGTCTCGGCGATTCTCTTTGGTTTACTGCCGATCATGTGGTCCCCAGCGATGCAAGCAGGCGCCGATGTGATGAAACGCATCGCCACACCGATGATCGGCGGCGTAATCACTTCGGCCTTCCTAAATCTTCTGATTTATCCAGTGATTTACGTGATCTGGAAAAAGCGGGGCTTGAAAGAACAGGAGGAAGAAGAAGCGCCATTTCTTCCGCCTGCCCTCGTACCTTCCCCCGAAGGTCGTCAACGTTTGTTCAAATGGATCGCGCTGATCATTGGCCTGATCGCGATTTTCTACGCCGGACAATTTGCCTTGCAGAAACTCCGCCCAACACAAATCTCTGGCGCGCCATTCCTGACGCAAAACGTTAACGACCTCACGGTAAAGTTCGTTGCGCGCGAAGGTCAGCTTCGCCAAGGCGACAACGAAGTGCTGATCGAATTTCGGGATCGCAATGGTCAGCTCGTCGATGTCGGCAACGTAAAGTTCGACTTGGATATGAACATGCCTGGAATGCAGATGCACTCCGGCGGCAGCATCGAGCGGACGAACACGCCCGGACGCTATCGCGCCAAATTCAAGATCGACATGTCCGGCGATTGGAACGCCAAAATTTCTTTCGACGGCCCGCACGGACAGGGACAGCAGGGTTTTTCGATCACCGCAAGATGATTTTTAAGCGCCCCGCGCGCTCTGATCACGCGAACTAAATGGTAAAGAAAGGAAACTGAAGATGAAAAGACCCATGAAACTATTGAGCATTATCACAACTGTGATGGTGGTGCTGCCCGCCTCATTGGCCATGGCGCAGCAGCCAACCACGGAATCGTCGCCGCCGATGCAGATGCCAAGTCCGGCTGCAACGCAAGCTTCGCCATCACTGCAACCGAACGAGCAGGGAGCTCAGCCAATGCAAAAGATGGATAAGATGGCCGACTCGGTCACGAAAATGTCGGAGATGTGCAAGATGATGATGCGAAAAGAAATGGCGACTATGCATTACAAGATCGCTGCCGGCGTCACCATTGTCTCGTTGCTCATTATCGCGCTCGTGCTGCTCGTGATTTTGGAGATCCAGTGGATCATCTATTGGAGGCGGCTGTTGAAGGCGCAGAAAAGCGGCCGCTCGATCCCTTAGCCATCAAACATGAATATGGAGATGATGTCCGGAATGTGGATTTGGTGGTTTGTCGGTATTTTGCTGGTGGTGCTTCTCGTCGTCATTATTGCGAGGCTGCTCAAAAAGTGAATTGGGCAGGCTAAATCGTCGCGGCAAGATTCCGAAAATAAGCGGTTGACCTTGGACATGACTCCAAGGTGTAGAGAGATGAAGTTAAACAATTGAAGGAGGTGAATTAATGAAAGTAATTACGAAATGGTTGCCGCTGCTGGCGATATTGGCTGTCGGAACAATCGCGTCAGCTGCTGCGCCCAAGATGACTTGCACGCTAACAGGCAAAGAGGTGAAGCCGTGCTGCTGCGAAACACAGAAGAACGGAAAATTCCTTTGCAAACTCACGGGCAAAACGCTCGACAAGTGTTGCTGCACGGGAATGTAGCCGACAAAGCCGATTAAAAGGAGGTGAATTGAAATGGCAGGGAAAAGAAATATCGAAGTTTTCACGGCGGGTTGCTCGCTCTGCGACGACACATTACGATTAGTGAAAGACGCGGTTGCATCGTGCGGTTGCGAAGTGACTGAGCGCCGCTGCCCGCCTCAGCAAATGTGTGAGGAAGGCAAAGCTTACGGCGTTCGTGCGATGCCTACCGTCGTCGTGAACGGAGCAATCATGTTCGAAGGGCGAATCACACGCGAGCAAGCGGCATTGCTCACGCGATGAATGAAAAGCCGCTGTTGATTGGCCGGCTGGCAAAGCTTTCGGGAGTCAGGCCCGACACCATCCGCTTTTACGCGCGGAGCGGGCTCCTCCTGAAGCCATCGCGAACGGCGAGTGGATATCGCGTGTACAACACCGCAGCCTTGAACCAGGTGCGCTTCATTCGCAAAGCGCAGTCGCTGGGCTTCAGTCTTGATGAAATCAGGCGCATCATGAGTTTGCGCGGGCAAGGCAAAGAAACCTGCCGCTGCGTCATCGCGATCGCCGAAGCCACGCTTGCCGAAACCGAGACGAAGCTCAAAGAATTGCACCAATTTAAGGATAGGCTCACAGCGAATTTGACACGATGGAAACAGAAACGGCATGGCCCGATCGCGGCCGAATTCTGCGCTTTAATTGAAGCCACTGGTTGATTGGCAGCACGATTATTAATGTTAGCGAAAGCAGAAAAAGATCTCGTGCCAGCGGCGGGTTCCGATCCAATCGGCCAGCGTGCCGCGAATCTGCGGTTTGCGCTGGTGCTGACGTACATCACGATCGGCTGGATGACGATCGAAGGAGCGGCATCGCTCGTGCTCGGCTGGGTGTCGAAGAGTTTGTTGCTGGAGGCGTTCGGCATCGACAGCGTCATCGAACTTTTCAGCGCAGCGGTATTGTTGTGGCGGCTGCGAATTGAAGCGAGCGGCACCGCGACGTCTGAACATGTCGATCGTGTTGAGCGTCGTGCAGCGAAATGGGTGGGTTACTCGCTGTATGGGCTAGTTCTGTATGTCGTTCTCAATTCTGGCTACGGATTATTCGTCTCCCAACGAATTACCGACACGCACGAAAGCGCATGGGGCATCCTGATTGGTGTAGTAGCCAAGATCGGCATGCCCATTCTTGCCGGCTACAAATTAAAAGTTGCGGCGCGACTGAATTCCCGCGCGCTGCGGGCGGACGCCGTCGAATCAATTGTCTGCAGCTATCTCTCGATCGTTTTGATCGTCGGACTCGCGGCCACGCGAATCCTTGGCTGGTGGTGGCTCGATAGTGTGGCTGCGCTGGCGCTGATCCCGTTCATTATCAAAGAAGCGCGCGAAGCAATCTCTGGCGAACCCTGCTCTGGCTGCGACGATACGAATTCGCGCACTGGCATTCGTGGTGAGAAAGGAGGTGGCTAATAATGATGATGTGTCCAATGTGGACGATGTGGATTTGGAGTGTCGTTGGCATTCTTCTTATCATTCTGCTGATCGTGGTAATCGTGAAGCTGCTCAAAAAATAAGAGCTGCTAAACGCGTCGCGTTGATTTCTCGAAGGAAATGCCCTCAATGATCCTAATCAGGGCGCGGCACTTCACGACGCCATGGCAATTTTCCCTCGATTTCCAGTTGCAGTGACAAACTGAGGAACGTGCGGATGAGAACGATCAATCCTAAGACCAGCACATTTTGCATTGTGGGCGCTACAACGACCGTGCGGATGATGTCACCAGCAATAAGAAACTCGAGCCCGAGCAAAATCGCGAGTCCGACGTCCTGACGATAAAGCGAATAGTAATTGCCGGTGTCCCGAACGCGATGAAGGACAAGCCGCGCAGTCGCTACGAGCGCACCACCAATAATGACAAATACACCTATGCCATCAATGGCGGTACCGACGAGGTCCATGATGTGCCGATAGGATTCCATGGTCATATCAATTGGCGTAACGGCAGCTAACATTATCCGTCAAGCACAATACAAGCGGCTGCGTTGTGGCCCGAATTTCGAACCAACGATTCGAAGCCGTGAAAGCCTCAGCGCTCCAACCGCGGTGTGCGCAACTGACAATCGGGCCATGCCGGCGAGTCGGGCGCGTTCAGCGGACTCATCGGTGCCGGAAAGGGCGCCGCCGGATCGAGCACACCGATTCGCTTGTTCACCCAGTGCACCTGGTACGCCCACGCAGGCAGCGGGGCGGCCTTCGGCGTGCACGACCAGTTATTGAAGTGGAGGTTCACGACATAGAAGTTCCGCTTCAGCTTCCGCAGCACGTCAACAATCTTCGGATCGTTGAAGCCGTGCATCTCCATCGCGATCTGCGGAATCGAGGCCAGTAGCTCGTCGGGGGCTGCGAGGAGCGAATCCCATTCCCCACCCTCAATGTCCATCTTGATGATCAGGCGCCGGCCGGTGTCGCCGTTCCTCCTGATCTGGTTTTCCAACGTGTCGAAGAAACGCGACTCCCGGTAGCCGGTCCGATCGCCGACGCATTCGTTGTGAAACACGAACGCGCCACCGTTGCAGGTTGGCCGCGCGGGATCAAAACAGTCATACTGATGCACCGGGACGTGATACCGGCGCGACAGCTCGCATCCCCAGTCGTCGTTCCTGCCAACACCATACGAGTACGCTGCATCGGGCGGCTCAATCAGATTCTCGCACATCAGGTATCCGCCGTCATTGGCGCTGCCGAAGCGCTTCAACGTACAATTCTTCAAGGCGACCGGCTGAAGCTCTGCAAGAATCGCCTCGCGCAACTTGCGCGCTGCGGTGCGGCGCACGAAATCGCCAATGACGACCGCGGCCGCTGCTACGAGAGCGATGATGACAAACGCGATGCGGATGGAACGTCGTCGCAGCAGCCGCGAAGCGAGAACGCAAGCCTGATTTGTGAAAGGTCTCACAAAGGGAACGAAGGTGTGCTGATTATGCCGGCTGAGAGGTTGCACCTTCGAGGACAACAGATGCCATCGCATGATGCTCAGTATGACTGAGTGTGATAAGCGCGGAAGTCACGCCGCGCTTTGCAGCAAGCTCCTGCGCCGGTCCCGAAAAAACCAGAAACGGTTCGCCCGTCGGTCTTTTTCGGACATCGATGTCGCGCCAACCCATTGCCTTGCCGATGCCTGTGCCGAACGCTTTCGAAACAGCTTCCTTTGCCGCGAAACGCGCAGCCAAATGTCGCGCCGGAAATTTCATCGACATCGAATACTCAATTTCACCGTCGGTAAAAACACGATGGAGAAATCGATCGCCGAACCGATCGATGGAACGTTGAATGCGAGCGCATTCCACAAGATCGATACCGATACCAATGACGCTCATGAATCTAACGAGTTTTTCAATCTTGAACTGACGAGTCGATCAGATGATGGACTGAATCGCGATGCGCGAATAGTTTGGAGTGCGCGGACAATATCGCGACATGTCGCCGCACTCCTAAAGTCACTTGACTGCTTTTCCCGTTCATCCGGGATAATTCGCCATCGCAGCGAGCATTTCCTTCACGGCGTTATCGAGGCCCACCGAGATCGCACGCGAGATAATCGAGTGGCCGATATTCAACTCGGTGAGCCGAGGGATTTGATGAATCAGCGCAATATTTTTGTAATTGATGCCGTGACCCGCGTTGACCTGCAGGTGTGATTCTGCTGCAGCTCGCGCCGCCGCGCGCAACTTCTCCAGTTCCTCCTTTTCAACTTTTTCCGTGAACGCATTCGCCAGTTTCCCGGTATGCAACTCGACCATTTGCGCGCCGAGCTCAGCTGCGACGTCCACCTGTTCCAAAGTCGGATCAATAAACAGACTGACACGGATGCCGGAGGCCTGAAGCCGTTTTATGGTGGTTTCGAGCTCCTTTCGCTGCGCTACAAGATCAAGACCGCCTTCGGTCGTAACCTCCTGACGTTTTTCGGGAACGAGACATACCTCGTCGGGCACGATCCGTAGCGCAACGTCGACGATCTCTTCGGTATTGCCCATTTCGAGATTCAGTTTCGTCATGATGTTCGCGCGCAGTCGTTCGACGTCGCGATCTTGAATGTGGCGGCGATCAGCCCGCAGGTGGGCGACGATCCCGCTGGCCCCGGCCCGCTCGCAAATCCGCGCTGCCACGAGCGGATCGGGCTCCACGTTTTTCGATTCCGGCATCGTGGCGTAACGCGCCTGACGCAATGTCGCCACATGATCGATATTGACTCCCAAACGCAAACCACTCATTTGATCGCGCCAAATAGGACTCACTCGATCAGTCTGAGCAAGTCAGAAAACTGCGGCCCAAAAACCTGTGAAGCTGACGTGGTCTCAACCGTCAAGCTTCTGAGCCATCACTGTGAGCCTGAGCCGTGCAATTGTTTTCGTGCCTGTGCGATCCCATCCTCCATTTCGCCAATTGTCGTGTCAAACTGCTTGCGCGCCTCGGAGTAATCATCCGTTCCTGCGGCCTCTTTCACGCGAGTCAGTTCTCCTTCGGCCTTTGCTTGTTGCTGGCTGAGCGTATCAAGCTGGCGATCAAAAGCCTCAGGGTCGGCTGCTGCCGATCGGCGGCTTTTCAACTCCGCGATCTCACTGTTCAGCTCACTAAGCCTTTGCCCTGCGCCTTTGTGATAAGTCGGCCGGTCTTCGCTGGCATATGCCCTGGTGTCTCGCCACGCTTCTTTTGTCTTTTCGCCGATTGTTTTCGCGGTGTCTTTTGCAGTTCTTCCAACCGCCTTCGCTGCGGCTTTCGTCTTTTTGCCCACCGTTTTCGCGGTGTCTTTGATTGCTTCACCGGTTTCCTTGGCTGCTTCCTTTACTTGCGTGCCTACCGATTCTTGTGCGACCGCTGTGACTGCACAGGCCGTCAACAGAGCGGCAACTATTGCGATTGCTCTCGTAATTATTCTCATAACCCTCCTCCGTTCATTGTATTCATCAAAACCCTCGTACAATAAGAAACGGATGACCGAAGGCGGGCGCGCGTCTGACCAGCCGGAAATCGCAGGCTATTGATTGATTACGCGTTCGGGGCAATGACTTCGCATTCGTTGCAGCACATGCGTCTGTAAATCCGTTCGAGCGCGGACAATGGAACGCCGAAAAGGTAAAGAGTTGCGATAACTCCGTAAGCCAGCGTCAGGCGAACACGCCCAATTGACTCGTAGCGGCGAGGGCTCACGAGGATTCGCTGCTCACTGTACTGCAGACGACCACAGCGGTGGAGCCGGCGAAAGAATGCGACGTCTTCCATTAACGGCGCCTCCGGAAACCCGCCTATGTCGAGGAAGGTAGTTCGCCGGCAGAAAATGCCATGATCGCCGCATCGCATTCGCAGCAGGATCCCTGCGTAATGACCAAAGCTGTCCGTGAGTCGATAAATCAGACTTCGCGGCAGGCGAATTCGGAAGTAACCGCCAACCACATTCGAATCACTCATCATGCGCCCAATCTCATCTAAACATCCCCGGGGAACTTCGGCATCGACATGGACAAACCAAAGGATTTCCCCGCGCGCAGCGCGCGCGCCAGCATTCATTTGCACGGCACGACCTCGCTCGCTTTCAACGAGCTGATCGCAAAATTCGGCAGCGAGCCGAGCCGTGCCATCGGGGCTTCTGCCGTCTGCGACAACGATCTCCGCTTCAGACGCCCGCTCGCGAAGGTGCCGAAGAAACAGCCGGATCAGCGGTGCTTCGTTAAAAACTGGGACAATGATCGAGATTCGCGTTCGAACGCTTTTCTTGGTATTTCCTGTCAAACGGCGATTATATGGTCGCCTTTTTGCCAAGACTACACTGGCCTCTACAGATACGGATCGGCCATTGATCACCGGCTAATTTTCGCCTTGGAGCGTCTTTCGTAAAGAATTTTGAAATGGGAATAAAACGGCTGCGTAATTCGTCTAGTAAGATACAGTATCCATCTTATGAACAATTCGACGCGGCGGCGCGCCCGGCGGTCGCACCCTACCAGTTATCAGATGGTTCAGGAAACCATCGAAACACACAACTATTAACAGACGAATCTAAAAACGGAGGAATTCATATTATGATCTCAAGACTTATCATGGCGGTAGCTGTTGCCCTGTTCTTTACACCAGCAGCGGTGGTCTGTGCCCAAGAGCATCCTGAGCATCCCAAGAAAACCACCGAGCATCCAAAGAAAGGCGGGGAGCACCCGAAAGGCGGTGAGGAGAAGCAAGTCAGCACGGCTGATATTTCGGCCGGTATCAAGAAAAACATCGACGCGGAGAGCAAAAAGAGCAGCGACGGAAAATTCCATACCAAATATGAAGGTCAGGATCTCGCTCTCGACCTGATAAAAGTACACGATGATCGCCTGCAGGATCTCGGTGGCGGCAAATATTTTGCCTGCGTGGACATGAAAGGGACGAACGGAAAGACTTACGACATTGATTTCTTTCTGACCGGAGAACCGGGCAAAATGAAAGTCACCGAGACTTCGGTTCACAAGATCGATGGCAAACCGCTCTACAACTGGAAAGAAGAGAACGGCACGTGGCACAAGGTATCGACAGGCTAAGGAATAGTTCGGGCCGCTAAATCGCATCCCCGAACGCTTTCGGGGCTCGTTCAGCAGGAAAAATTACGGTTAAGTTCGTTCAAGCGATTCTAAAAGTGTGATGGCTTACGCTGTTTTTCCGCCCTCATCCTCTCCTTCTCCCTCAGGGACAAAGGATCGCCTCTCCCTGGCAGCGAGAGGTCAGGTGAGGATCGATCGGCTTATGAAATTGCTTGTTGCGCGTCCGATAATTGTCCCAGTCATTTTTCTCACAAGCGTTCTCGCTGCATCTGCGGCTGGCGAGCCCGGCATTATCAAAGGTTCCGATCAATTCGAGTTCGTCTACCGAGTCAAACTTCCGGAGATTAAGGGAGAAGCCCGCGTTTGGTTACCGCTGGCGAAGACCGACAGGTTTCAGACCGTGACCGAGGAAGAGCTGAACATCCCAATGAAATGGGAGAAAGTGCAGGACCGCGATTACGGCAATGATATTTGCGTGCTCTATCCGCAGTCTTCGGACAGCGGTAGAACGGTCGAGGTGCGATACCGGGTCGTGCGAAAGGAGAAAGCCCCCTACCCTGCAAACGCGACAGAGACTGCGCGTTACTTGCGCCCGGAGAAGCTAGTGCCAATTAATGAAACCTTCAGGACGCTTGCTGAGAAGGCGACCGCAGGGAAAACCGACGATCTCGAACGGGCGAAAGCGCTTTACGATCATGTAATGAGCCGGATGCGTTACGACAAATCAGGCACAGGCTGGGGCCGCGGCGACGCCGTCTACGCATGCGACGCCCAAACTGGTAACTGCAGTGATTTTCACGCTTATTTCATCGCTTTAGCGCGTAGCATCGGAATACCGGCGCGCTTTGCGATTGGCGCGACGATTCCTGCCAATAAGAATGAGGGCACCATCGAGGGGTACCATTGCTGGGCCGAATTTCTCGCCGATGGAAGCTGGGTACCGGTGGATATCAGCGAAGCGTGGAAAAATCCAAAGCTGGCTGATTACTACTTCGGTCATAATCCGGCCAATCGTTTCGAGCTGACGAAAGGCCGGGATCTGGTGGTCGATCCCGAGCCGGCCAGCGGCCCAATTAATTTTCTTGCATATCCGTTGCTCGAGATGAATGGCGAAGTAATAAAACCCGAGACGACATTCATGTTCCGGCGCATTGGCGCATAAGAAAGATTCGTTCGTCTCGTCAGCCGCGCGTTGCCGTCGTGTGTCAGCTGATGATAAAGTCACAGCGGCTGCATCAATAGCAATCCGTGCAAAGAATTCCTTTGATCGATTATGTTGGCAGACCGCTGCTCGCCTGTGTATTACTCGCATTGCTCTGGTTGCAATGGCGCTTTCCCCTGCGACGCCAGCATTTCAGCGTCCTGCGTCGGCTGGTGCGGAATTTTGTGCTCTCGATTCCTGGTTTCGCCATTGTTCGTCTAGCCATGCTGCCAATCCCGATCGCGGTGGCGCTGTGGGCACAGGATCGGCATATCGGATTGTTAAACTGGGTCGCTCTGCCCGGATGGGCTGCTGCAATCGCGACCTTTCTGCTGATGGATTACGCCTACTGGTGGTGGCATTGGGCCAATCACATGGTGCCGCTGTTCTGGCGATTTCATAACGTGCATCATACCGATCTCGACCTCGACGTCAGCACCGCCGCGCGATTCCATTTTGGCGAGATGATTTTCTCGGTCGGATTTCTCTCGCTTGCAGTGACGATCTTCGGCATCGCGCCAATAATGCTCCTTGTGTTCTTTATCACATTCGAAACTGCGACACTTTTTCATCATTCCAATTGGCGGCTGCCAATCCAACTCGAACGCGTTTTGAATCTCATTATGGTCACGCCGCGGATGCACGGCATTCACCACTCCATCGTCCAGCGCGAGACGAACTCGAACTGGGGAACGATTTTCTGCTGGTGGGACAAGCTTCATCGCACCCTGCGCCGCGATGTGCCGCAGGACGCCGTGACCATCGGTGTCGCTGCCTATCGCGACGAGCATGAGCTGACACTGGGAAAGCTCTTGGCGCTGCCGTTTGGCAAACAACGCGAGTGGCGTTTGCCAAACGGTGACGAACCCGACCGTGAGCCGCAACCAGCAGAAAAGCTCGCGGAATAGTTCGCGTGAGTCGTAGGAATGTCACTCGGGAGGAGAAGATACACCTTGCGTTTGAGATAAGTCTCTTCCTCAAGGGTTTGTTCGCCCTCGGTCAGATCATTGGAGGTATCGTCGCGCTTCTCGTCACGAAAGAGTTCTTGCTCAAAGCCGTGACCGTTTTGACGCAGGAGGAACTCTTGGAAGATCCACGAGACCTGATTGCCAACTTTCTGCTCCATTCATCGCAGAACCTGTCCATCAGCACGCAACATTTCATGGCGCTGTACCTGCTCACGCATGGCGCTATCAAGTTGTGGCTGATTATCGGCCTTTTGCGGGAGAGACTTTGGTACTACCCCACGGCCATCATCGTCTTCGGCCTGTTCATCGTTTACCAAATGTACCGCTTCCCTTTCACGCATTCTGTGTGGCTGCTGCTGATTACGGTCATAGATGCGATTGTCATCGCGCTCACATCGCACGAGTACAAGTATCTGCGCTGGCTGTTGCGCCGGCCGAAGTGACGTCAGCGATTTCCGGAAATTGGCGCGACGACTGATTCAGCGCCACCGAATTCGTAAGAGACGAGTACAAAGTTGCTCAGGCGCGCCGAATCACTCGTACAGCCAAATAGCGGCGCCAAGCTAACTCGCAATTGTCGTGTCGGCTTCCATCCGATCGTTGGACCAATCACCAGCTCGTTCCTGTCGACGGGATTCTGCTGCGGAGTGTTATGCACGTAGCGCATCTCCGCTCCAAATTCGAGTTTGCCCTTCATTGCGCCATAAGCCACGGACTGACTGATCTCGATTTCGCGCCCAGAATCATGCGCAACATCCTGCTTCAGGCCAACATTTAGTCCGTAGCCAAAATGGTCGCCAAAGTTTTGCCCGAGAAGAAGCCTAACCGCCACCGCGTTCGGTTGCCGACGCAAGTCTCTCTCGCTTGTCGCGTCCTTGACAGACCTGCCGGTGCCGAAAATGTACTCTGCAGAAATCGCCGGATTCAACGGAATGGCGTTCCAGCTTGCAAAAGCATACCGCGCTTCCGCAGTCACACTTGTTTCGTGCGCGTCGCTCCCCACTAACCCCAGCTCATTTTCCACACCGATCTCAAACCGATGCGACAATCCACAATCGACTTCCTGCGTCAGGTCGTGCAACGTTTTACCGTACCGCGGAAAAATGGCATCCCAAATATTACCGACAAACATTTCATATGGCGACAACACATAGACACTCGTGGTCGAAGAAAATCGGCTGCGCTCCGCCCAGGCAGGCTGTCCATATTCGCCCATCTCGGTGAATTGATCGTGCCCGGCTTCCTCGGATTCCCCGCTGACCACTACACGTTCTTCAGTCGGTTCCTGCGCGTACGCAGTCCTGAAACTAATTACCGCTAGGCAGATCCACGCCAAGCGCCACCGCGCGACATTGTTCACTCAACTCCTCCAGGTAACTCCGCTAGAAACACCGTTCAGCGTTCGACTTTACGATAGTGTGCAACTCACTCGCGTTCTAGTTATCTGAAGACGTTATCGGTCCTTGGTCGTTCAGACCCCAATTGTAGGGAAGATATTTGATCTCGTAATTGCCGCTGGCGGCAAATTCACGCAGCTTCGCCGGCGCAAAGCGTCCAAGAATTTTGGGGATGCCGCCGGCTTTATCGAAATCTTGCTTAAACCATTTGAAGATGCTCGAAATCTCGACCTTCCTCTCATTCGGCAGAAATTTGTTCAGGTCTTCGCGCGCCAACCATGCGCGGTACGCAGCGCCGTCTTGTTCGTCGAACTTATCGGCTGTATAGGCAAATCGCTGTAACGGCGGACAACTGCGCGCAGCGCAGACCAAAACGGCATGCGCGCGATAACCGATCAAAGGCCGCAGCGTTCCATGCTCGATGTCATCCAACGCAACTTTACGCCCGCCGATCTCGTTGCGTTTAGCTGAGAATGAATCTTTGAGCTGCCAGATGCTTTCAGTTGGATAATTCGACAAAATCCAGCGGAGCACAAACGCGTTGTATGCGTTCACCAGTGAAGCAGCTTTCTCATTCCCCTGGGCCGGCGTGTCGATCTTCGCGGCGAATTGCTTTAAGTATTCATCGAGCGCGAAAAGATCCGCCGCGTCTTTTTTCCAGGCGCCGTAGTTCACGAGTCCCCGGTCGTTCACGTACTTTTTAAGCAATCGCTCGAACGCATCGTGCTGAATTCCCGCACGCACATCGACGTTTTCGCTGGTTTGCGCGCACGCCGTTATCGCAGCGAAGATCGGACCGACGATCGTGAGCAGTACCCAGAGTTTATTCATTCATAGATGTGGACTGGATTAGAGTAAGACCGCGCTATTACGCGTTGGAAAATATTAAATAATCAATGCTTAACCAGCCGGGTCCTGCGAGAAAAAGCCAGAAAAGAATGACG
>QHOW01000105.1 GCA_003219435.1 Verrucomicrobiota bacterium
AACGGCCCACGCTGGCCCTTTGGGTACCAGATAAAGTGGCCGATGCCCAGCGACGCGAAATTTTCGCCTTCATTCCATGAAGTCAGCCCGGCAACAGTTCCATTGCATTCGTTTTGCCAGATTCTTTTGCCGATCACAAGGGCCTCGCTGTGGGTGAGAGAGATCGCGGGAAGTGTCTGTGGCGAGGCGGCGACGCATGCGAGCGCGGCGAGAGAAGCGAGAAAATGATCTCGACGATGCTGTTTTCTTGACGAGTAACGTTTATCCACTAGCGTGCCAGTTCCCGCGGCGCTCGATTTAGAGCAACCCCGCTAGGAAAATTCCAAATTATGAAACGTTTTATCCTCATTTTTGCTGCATTCTTGCTCACGTTGCCCTTGTTCGCGCAAGAGAAATCGCCGCCGCTCAAGGACCAGAAGGACAAGATCAGCTACAGCATTGGCCTTAATATCGGATCCAACCTCGCCCGGCAGAATGTCGAGATCAATGCCGACGCGCTCAGCGCCGGTGTAAAGGACGCAATCGCGGGAAAGCCACAGCTTACACAGGATCAGGTCAAGGAAGTTATGACGACATTCGAAAAAGATATGCAAGCAAAACAGAAAGCGGCGGGAGAGAAGAACGCCGCGGAAGGCACGAAGTTTCTCGAAGAGAATAAGAAGAAGGAGGGCGTGAAGACGACGGCCAGCGGGTTGCAGTACAAGGTGATTAAGGAAGGAACGGGCGCGCAGCCGAAAGCGACCGACACGGTGACAGTTAATTATCGCGGCACGCTGATTAACGGCAAAGAGTTCGACAGCTCGTACAAGCGCGGGCAGCCTGCGACCTTTCCGCTTAATGGCGTAATCAAAGGATGGACCGAAGGACTCCAACTGATGAAAACGGGAGCGAAATATCAATTATTCGTTCCGCCGAATCTGGCCTATGGTGAGCGCGCGGCGGGTCCCGATATCTCTCCCAATTCGACTTTGATTTTTGAGGTGGAGTTACTGGAGGTTAAACCAGCACCCACGCCTGCCACATCTCCCGCGGTATCCCCGGCGTCGAAGCCATCGCCTCAGGCCTCAGCGCGACCACAGGCGTCGCCTCTGTCGAAGCCATCGCCATCGCCGAAAGCATCGCCGAAATAGTCGCGGCGGCGTTTGCCACAACGCTGGAGTAATAAGGTCAGCGCTCGCCGGGAACGGGCGCGCTTACCTCAACGCGCCACAGCCTTTTCCCACTGGAGTGATGGCGCGTCGCCCCAGAGATCTTCCAGACTGTAAAAAGCGCGTTTGTCTCGATGAAACACGTGGACCACCACCTGCAGATAATCGAGCACGATCCATTGGCTGGCCGGGAAACCGTCAATTGCCACAGGTCGAATCGAATGATCTTCTCGTAATCGCGTTTCAATTTCATTTGCGACCGCTTTTAGCTGCGGCTCGGACGTGGCCGAGCAAATCACGAAGAAATCCGTGAACGTAGAGATCGCGCGCAAATCCAGAACGACGATGTCCTCCGCCTTTTTGTTCGAGGCGAGTTCCGCACAGGTTTTTGCTAGGTTTTCTGGCGTTATTTCGGTTGCTCCTGGTAAATTTTGTCGCGCCGAATGATTTCTTCAACTGCCTGCGGTACGAAATAGCGAATCGACTTGCCGGAGGCAACTCTCTTTCTGATTTCCGTGGCGGAAATGTCGATTTTGCGGTGCACGATTGGATAAGGATGATCTGGTGGCGCCCCGGTGCGGTCGAGGACAATAAATTGGACCGCTTGTGTCAGCTCATCCAAGCGGTGCCACTTTTGCAACGTGGGCAGATTATCTTCTCCGATCAGATAATATATTTGCGCGTCACATTGCCGGTTCCGAATGTCTTCGATTGTGTCGATGGTGTAAGACGGCGGTGGACGATGCAGTTCGCAATCGTCCAATTCAAATCCGGGTTCATCTTCGATTGCAGCCCGCAGCATGGCTAACCGTACCTGCGCGCTTGCGGCAGGAGAACTTTTGAAAGGCGAAGCCGCCGCCGGAACCAAGATTACCTTTTCCAATCCGAATAGCTCACGCGCTTCACGCGCGAGAATCAAATGTCCATGATGTATCGGATCGAAGGTACCACCGTAAACGCCGATTTTCATAGCGGCGCGAGAGGACGCATTTTTTTGGTTTCTCCGCGCAAGATCGACATCTAAGTTCGAAAAGTATGAAGAGTCGTTCTCCTGGTCAATTAATTCTGGTGGATCGGCTATGAGTGACTTCCTTGGTCAATTAATTCTGACCGGCGTTCCCGGCAAAGAACTCGACTTGCAAGCCGAAAGGTTATTTCGGCGAGTGCAACCCGGCGGTTTTATCCTCTTTGCACGCAACATCGAGAGCCCTGCTCAACTGCGCAAGCTGATCGATGATCTGCGCGGCCTTAGTAAGATCGAGCCCATCATCACTATCGACCAGGAAGGCGGTCGCGTTTCGCGTTTGCGTTTAATCGGCAATGAGCCACCGAACGCTCAGCAATTGCGCGACAAGAACGATATCGATCTTATCCGCCGCCACGGCGATATCACCGGACATTTGCTGCGGCTTTTCGGTTTCAATCTCGATCTTTGCCCAGTCCTCGACATTTCTTTCGATGATGATGCCGACAATTCATTGCGTGGCCGATGTTATGGAAGAACGGTCGAGCAAGTTGTTCGAAATGCCGGCGCGTTTAACGAGGCGATGAGAGGGCATGGCATCGCGAGCTGCGGCAAACATTTCCCCGGTTACTCAGCGGCGACAATCGATGCGCATCATGAGCTGCCGAAGATTAGCCGCACACGGGAGGAATTGGATCGGGAGGAGCTCGCCGTGTTCAAGCAATTTGTCGGCGAAATCGACAGCATGATGACTTGTCACGGTTGGTATCCGTGCTTCGAACCCGACAGAAAGCCCGCAACGCTGTCACATCGCGTCGTAACCCAACTGCTGCGTGAGGAAATGGGTTTTGACGGGTTAATCATGACCGATGATCTCGACATGGGCGCGATCCTGAATGAGTACGGCCTTGATGAAACAATTCGACTCGCCATCGCCGCAGGCAACGATCTGGCGATGATTTGCCATCGCATTCCCGAAATCGAAAATGTGTATCGCATCCTCGGCGCCTTGCCGCGCGACCAGATCGATCGCGCGCTTGCCAGCGTCGCGTGCTTCAAGAAAAAACTCGCGCCGCCCGGGGACTTCTCTGAGGCTGCCTTTCGTGACATCGACAGCGAAATCTGGGATCTGAGGGTCGCCGTTCTCGGAGAAGAACTGGCCAGGGAGCGCAGCCCGGAAGATGCCAAACGCTCACCAGTTGAGATGTACTAACAGGCGCGGCCGGGCAGTGTGCCCCGCGCCCAAGTTGCCCTTTGAAATCGAGATAGAGTTGAGTTTACAACGGCATTTTGCTCGATCAAGCGCGCCAGTCGCGGCAAAACTTCTAATAAAAACTTGGTTGGATGCGTTGGCGGGATTATGTCGGCACATAAACTACGTAGCCTCGAGGCGGCGCCCAGAGATCGACCCAGCCGGAATCGTTAGTCCATTTTTCCTGCGGCACGCCGAGATCGTCGCGCCCGCGCCAGGCGGCCGGCACGAGGCGCGTGTCGTTCCACCGCGTCTGAACCCACGCGCCGTTCCAGGTTCCGTGGTTGCTTAAGACAAAGATCAGTCCGCTTTGGGCGCCGAGGCCGGAACGCTGCATGATGTAAAGATTGTCGTCGACGAAGAGGATCTGCGCCGGGCCGGTGGCATTTTGTTCGTGAACTTTGATAAGTGCGTCAATCCCGCTTTGCTCGTCCGGCTGGGCGAGATGCCAGTTGAAATAATCCTGCCAGAAGACACACGGATAACCTTCGTGCGTAAGGATGAAGGCGTATGCCAGCAGCTTGTCGTTGATAATGGGGCTGTCGCGCACGACATCGTGATTCTCCACGAAGGTGACAGCTTGGGCCGGACGGTCCCACATTAAGACTCCACGCTCGGTGAGGTCGCGGAGACTGAAACCGTAACTGTCACACAAATCGCGCAGGCGCCAACGGAGCGGGAAATCGAATGCCCCGACAGGATTGTCCGACCAAGCATTGGTTTCATCGAGCCAATCGGCGATCGTCCGTTCGCTGTCCCAGCATTCGCCGATGGCATACGGTTTGAAGCTGACCCCGCCCCGCAACGCGCGCAATTCCTGAATCGAACGGACCATCCAGCCGCCGTAACCTTTGACCATATCGTAGCGGAACCCATCGAAACCAATCTCTTCCAAAAGCCAGCGGGCATAACTGATGAGCTCGGTATAGACCGTGGGATCGCGATGACAGAGGTCCGGCATATCGCCGAAAGTGGCGCCGTCCCAAGTCTCGTGCCGATTTGGATGAAAACAGGTCCAGTCACGCGGAAACTTACCGCTCTTCGGTTCGAACTTCGTCCAGCGCCATTGGCCGTCGATTGGGTTCAGTTCCTGAGCGTCGGCGCCACTGTTATGATTGAACACGAGGTCGGCGTACACCTCGAGTCCTAGCGCGTGAGCGGATTCTATCAGGTCGAGCAATTCGGCTTTCGAACCGAACCACGTCGGTGCACCGCCTTTCTGATCAAACTCGCCCAGGTCGTAGTAATCGTAGGGATCGTAGCCCATCGATTTCCAACTGGCTGCCTTGTTCGCGGGTGGAAGCCACAAGGCGGCGAAACCAGCTTGCGCAATCGACGGCAGTTTGGATTTGATATAGGCCCACCACTGGTGCTCGAGATTTTCCGCTTTGGGACAGTCCCAATAAAACGCTTGCAAGATCACACCCATGATTGCCGCTCTGTTTCTGTTTCCGCGCTTGGAAGCGTTGCCATATTATCAACCCGAATAGGGACTAACAAGCAGCAATCGCGGCGGCAGGAGAGTCTGAAGAAATGAAATCTGACGTGGGGAGCACAGGCTGCTAGCCCGTTGGTTTCGGCGGCTCGCCGAAACGAACTTTGTAGATCTTTCCCAAGGGGCTGAGGGAACATTAATCTTAGCGCGCTTTTTGTAGCGGCGGGCTGCCTGCTCGCGAAAGCTTTCGGAGTGTCAGACGCACTCTCGCCAATTCGATTTCCGCTCTTCGAAAATCCTTCGTGTCCTCCGTGGTTGAAGTCTGAAATTACGCTTACCGTTGCACGGAGAGTTTGGTATTCGGATTCGCGATCGGCTCGTAAAATCGCAGCGCCTCGATGTCGCTGCCCAGCTCGCGCAATGGGTAGAGGCCTTTCGCAGAACCGGCGCCGGGATCGCGCACGAGGTAGTCGAAGCCGGCTTTGCCGGCGATTACGACAAAATGCGTGATGCCGTTTGGCAATCGCACTCGCACGATGACGGGGTTTTCGCGCGCGAGGTTCGAATCAATCAGCTGATACGAGGCCAGGTCTTCGTACACGTGGCGGACGCGTTCGGGGGCGTACCACGCCGCGCGGTCCCAATAAATCCAGCCATTCTCGGTGTATCCCTCCACGGATGGCAAAAACCAGTTTAACTGCTGCGGATTGATTTCGACGCCATAAAACTTGAACACCATCGCCGTAGCGGCCACGGCGCAACCTTCGCCGCCGAGGGTGCCGTTCTCTTCGATCCCGCCCAGCGGATCGTCGCGCCATTTTTCATCGGACTGGCGGAACGAAGGCACAGCCAGCTCGACGCGATGGAAAAAATAACGCCCGCCGCGGGGCGAGAGTTGCCGTTTCCAAGTCCAATCGATGTGGACGGCGATTACGACGACGAGCAAGACAAAAAGGGAAATGATGAAAGCTAATCGGCGCTTCAAAGCACGAAACTATAGCCGCGGCTGCCCGCTCGCGAAAGCATTCGGAGTGTCAGCCGCAATCAACATTCAGAACTCTGAAATCTCTTGATCTTGAGTTTGTCGAAAAAGGCGCGGAGGTTTACGTAAGGGCGTGACTGCGAAGTTCCACCAGTCCGATACAAGACGGCCTGGTTCTACTGCGACGTGAAAGAAGAAACGATTGATACGCATTCGAAGGCGCTGAAGATCAATCTCGATCCGCGCTGGTACGGAACCTTCGCGGAGATCGGCGCCGGGCAGGAGGTGGTGCGCTGGTTTTTCCGCGTCGGCGGCGCGGCGGGAACGATCGCCAAGAGCATGTCGGCTTACGACATGAAAGTGAGCGACGCCATCTATGGGCACGCGGAGCGCTATGTCTCGCGCGAGCGACTCCAAGCGATGCTCGACCGGGAATTCGATCTCGATGTGGAGCGGCTCGGGAAGGAGCGCGGTGATAACACTTCGTTCTTCGCTTTTGCCGATACGGTGGTGGCGCGAAGCTACCGCGGCGGCCACGAATTCCACGGGTGGATGGGGATCAAATTCCAGAGCCGCGTCCATGATGAGCCGAGCCAGATCGTGATGCACTTACGGATGCTCGACGCGGAGGCGTCGCTCCAACAGGAAGCGCTCGGCGTCGTGGGAGTTAATCTGTGCTATGGCGCGTTTTTTTTAAGCCACGTGCCGGAGGAGTTAATCGAGTCGATGCTCGACAAGCTGACCACCGGCCGCGTCGAGATCGACACGTTCGAACTCAGCGGGATCGAATTTCGCAATGTGGACAATCGCATCATGGCGCTGAAGCTCGTGCAACTCGGACTGAGCGGCGCGGCCATGTTTGGTGCGAATCGCGAGGTGCTGCAGCCAGCAGACGTGCTCCATAACAAAGCGGTCCTGGTCGAGCGCGGGAGTTTTCGCCCGCCCACACACGTAAATATGGATATGCTGAAGGGCGCATTGGCGAAGTTCAAAGAGGACCCCGCCGTAGCTGACAAGCCGATTCTGCCGCTGATGGAACTCACCATGCACAACCTGCTCGCGGGAGGCTCGGATGTGGACCGTCGAGATTTTCTCGCGAGGGCAGATCTGCTTGCGACCTGTGGCACGACTGTGCTCATTTCCGATTACTTCGAATACCACCGGCTTGCCGCCTATCTTGCCTGGCGCACGAAGGAGCGCATCGGCGTCGTCATGGGGCTGCCGAGCGTTTCCGAGATATTTGACGAGAAGTATTACGCGCAACTGCCCGGCGGGACTCTGGAGGGTTTTGGACGGCTGTTTAAGAATGACTTGAAAGTCTATGTCTATCCTCTGCGGCGTCAGGAAGGGGACGAGTTACAAACCATCCACACCCTCAAGGTGAAACCCGAGTTGCAGCCGCTCTATGATTACCTGGTAGGCCGCGGCAGCTTCGTGCAGCTCGATAATTTCAACCCGAAATATCTGCCGATCTTTTCGCGTGACGTGCTGAAGCGCATCGCCAGCGGTGACGAAAGCTGGGATGAAATGGTCCCATCACAAGTGGCGGAGATGATCCGCCAGCGTGGCTTTTTCGGCTACAAAAAGAAGGAGTAACCGGATTTTGGTCGCTCGCAACGAGCGGGTGTCTGCTGTAGAGGCGGCTGTGTCAACCGCGCAATCCGGTCAACGCACTGCCCGCCCGCCGTGGTGGCTCCGTGACAGTTTCAACGCGCGAATTAGATGCTATTGTGCGAAAAGGAAAATACAGATGAGTGGATGGAGGAGCTTCTGTCTCGCGTTCGCGGTTTTGCTCATTAGTTTGACAGCGATTGCGCAAGAACAGGGTGTGATAAAGCCCCAATTACTGTTCAGTGAGATAGTTCAAGGGATGCCCAAGGGTGAAAGGCAGGAGGTGCGCATTCTTATGGCGAGTTTCCAACCGCACGATAAGACGATGTTTCATACACACCGTTTCCCGGTGACTCTTTATGTCTTGGAAGGTGCATTCACACTGGAAATCGAGGGGCGCGAGCCAGTCACGGTGCGAGCTGGTCAGGCGAAGATGATGCCGCCACACGTGAAAATGACGGGTTACAACCGCAGCAGCACCGATCCATTACGGCTGGTGGTCTTTTATGTGAGTGACCCAGGCACGCCGTTCCTTGACCCGATACATTAGCCAGTAGTTAAGACGCCGTATTGCGTTTGAAATGACGTGGCATCTAACGACAGCGATGGACCGGAGCGCGGGGGAGCGTGTTTCTAATGCAGGGAGAGTTTTCTTGCCTCGGCATCGCAGCGGGCTTATCGTCGCGCGATCATCGCAAGAGAGACGTGATGAGTTTCGCTATGACCTAACGGCCGCAAATCGATGGCAGTGCAGAATATGACTGACGCACCACGAATATCACCAGCTGATGAGCTTGATAGGGCTGTCACACACGCCCCGCTGTTCGAAGCTGTGAAATCGCCGCGGCTCAAAGCCCTGCTCGAGGAGACATTGCAACGCATGAACGGGCTCGGCGAGGACGCCGAGTCGCAGTATCAACGGGCGCTGGCCGCGCTGCGCAATACAGGGGACGAGGCCCTGGATGCGCTGGCCCAGGAGTTCGAACGCCTCGCCGCGGATCAGTACGTGAACCGCTGGGCTGTCGTACAGCTGCTGACTGACCTCGAGGACCCGCGTGCGCTTGGCGCGCTGAACAGAATCATCGCG
>QHOW01000106.1:0-10892 GCA_003219435.1 Verrucomicrobiota bacterium
CGCTTTGGAATTCTCGCGCTAACGTGGTTAGTGACGTCGACTCATACCGTCGCTGAACCCACGCCTTCAGCATCAGAGCACACCAACCGCCTCGCCCATGCGAAGTCGCCTTATCTGCTCCAGCACGCGCATAACCCGGTCGATTGGTATCCGTGGGGGGAAGAGGCGTTCGCCAAAGCGCGTCGCGAAAACAAACCAATCTTTCTCTCGGTCGGTTATTCCACTTGCCACTGGTGCCATGTCATGGCCCACGAGTCCTTTGAGAGTGAAGAAGTGGCCGCGGTCATGAACCGCGAGTTTGTGAACGTCAAGGTCGATCGCGAAGAGCGGCCCGATGTCGATCGCGTCTATATGACCTTTGTCCAGGCTACAACCGGCGGTGGCGGTTGGCCAATGAGTGTCTGGTTGACGCCGGACCTGAAACCGTTCGTTGGCGGAACTTACTTTCCACCCGAGGACCGCTACGGTCAGCCGGGCTTCAAAAAGGTGCTCGAACGGATCGCGGCAGCCTGGAAGGAAAATCACGACAAGATTGTCGAACAGGGCGGCAAGATTGTTTCGGCACTGCGTGAATCGCAATTGACGCCACAGGCTGAAGGCAAGATCGATGCAGCGATTTTAGATGCTGCCTACCGCCAGATTGAGCGCAGTTATGATCCGAAGGAGGGCGGCTTCGGCTCTGCGCCGAAATTCCCCCGGCCAGTCACGCTCAATTTTCTTACCCGGTTTTATGCGCGCGGTCCTGAGAGTGAATCCGGCAAACAGGGACTCGAAATGGCGTTGTTTACCCTGCGCAAGATGGCGGCGGGCGGAATGCACGATCATCTGGGCGGCGGTTTTCATCGTTACTCGGTCGATCGTTACTGGCACGTGTCCCATTTCGAAAAGATGCTTTACGATCAGGCGCAACTCGCCAGCGCCTATCTCGACGCCCTTCAGATTACTCGGGATCGGCAATATGAATCCGTCGCGCGCGATATTCTCGATTACGTCGCTCGCGACATGACGTCAAAGGAAGGCGGATTTTTTTCAGCCGAAGATGCAGACAGCCTTTTTGAGCATGGCAAACCTGAACACGGAGAAGGCGCGTTCTATGTCTGGACGGAAAAAGAGATCGACGCCGCACTGGGCGATGCTGCCGAGATCTTTGATTTTCATTACGGTGTGCAGTCGCATGGAAACGCGCCGGAGGGAAGCGATCCGCAAGACGAATTCCGCGGCAAAAATATTTTAATCGAGCGGCACACGCTTGCAGAAACGGCGAAGCAATTTAAGAAGAGTGAGGACGAAATTCGACAATCGCTCGCGCATAGCCGAGAAATCTTCTTTGCCATCCGCGCGAAACGGCCACGTCCTCATCTCGACGATAAAATCATCGCTGCATGGAACGGGCTGATGATTTCTGCTTGCGCGCGCGCGGCGCAGGTACTCGATGAGCCGCGTTACCTGGAAGCTGCGACGCGCGCGGCCAAATTCCTGCGCGCAAATCTTTACGAAGAAAAGAGCAAACTGCTCTTTCGCAATTATCGAGAGGGCAGGAGCGCAGTGGAAGGGTTTGCCGATGATTACGCGTTTGTGGTTCAGGGACTTCTCGATCTTTACGAAGCCTCCTTCGATGTCGAGTGGCTGAAGTTTGCGACGCAATTGCAGGAGACGCAGGACCGTTTGTTTTTTGACGAGAAAAACGGCGGCTACTTCAGCACGAGCGGCAAAGACGAGAGCGTGTTTCTTCGGATGAAAGACGATAACGACAGCGCGGAGCCAGCCGCGAGCTCGATCGCGGCGCTGAATCTTTCGCGGTTATCGCAATTTCTCGATGACAAACAATTGGAAGATCGGGCGCGGAAAACGATCGATGCATTTGCAACAACACTTTCGCATTTCCCCAGCGCCATGCCGCAAATGCTGGTTGCGCTCGATTTTAGCTCAAGCAAACCGCGACAAATCGTGATCGCTGGAAACAAGGACGCGCCCGGCACAAAAGCGCTGGTGACGGAAGTGCATCGTCATTTTCTGCCGAAGACGATCCTGCTTCTGGCCGATGGGGCTGAAGGGCAGAAATATCTCGGCGAGAGCAACGAAGCGATTCGCGCGATATCGATGATTGATGGAAAACCGGCCGCTTACGTATGCGAAAACTTCACGTGCAAAGCGCCCGTGACCGATCCAAAGCAACTCGCCGAACTACTGGAAAAGAATTGAGTCTTTGCCCTCAACCAGGACAAGATAGATCATATGGCAGAAACTGTTCCTACACCTTCTGGCGAAAAAATCAAAGAGAGTGGGGATGTGTACAGGAGCAATGAAACTCCCCCTTCACCACAATGAGCCCACCTTATTTGCCTAAGCTTATAGTTGAGAAAATCTAAAGGAAGTCACCGGCCGTAGGTCACCCGCCAGATGGTGCCGTTGCCGTCTTCGCTGAAAAGGAGGCTGCCGCCCTTGGCGACGGTGATTCCGACAGGGCGACCCCACACTTTCCCGTCGGGCGTGACAAAGCCGGTCACGAAATCTTCGTATTCACCGAGTGCTTTCCCGGTTGAGTGGTCGAAGGGCACGCGACAATCTTGTAGCCAGTGCGTTTCTTTCGGTTCCACGAACCGTGGAACGCGGCGAAAATGTCGCCTTTGTATTCGGCCGGGAACTGATCGCCGGCGTAAAAGCACAAATTAAGCGTCGCCGAGTGAGCTTCCACAAGCACGTCGGGGACAATGACCTTATCGGCGAGCTCGGGATGTTTCCCTTTGTGGCGCGGATCGACGTGGTTGCCAATGTAAAACCAGGGCCAGCCATAAAAACCACCGGGCCGCACACTGCTGATGTAATCAGGCGGCAAATCCTCGCCGATTTCGTCCCGCTCGTTCGTGCTCATCCAGAGCTCATCGCTGCCGGGCCGAAACGCGATGCCGACGGCGTTCCGAACTCCCCAGGCGTAAACTTTTCGCCCGCTGCCATCGGGGTTGAACTCGAAAATGCGAGCGCGATCGGCTTCTCTGGTATCATCGGAAACGTTCGAGCGCGAACCGATCGACACGTACATTTTCTTGCCATCGGGAGTAAAAACGATGTCGCGTGTCCAATGTCCGCCGCTGCGCAAACTTCCTGCGCCACCGGGAAGGTGCGCAGCCAATTTTTCGGCCGGCCCGCGGGCTTTGAGGTCGCCATTACGGTACGGAAATCGAATTACACCATCCGTATTCGCCACGTATAAGAACTGAGGATCATTGCCTGGCGGATAAAACGCCATCCCGAATGGCTTATTCAGATCGCGCTCGGCAAATATTTCCGTGGCGTCGGGCTTGCCGCTACCCTTGGTGTCGCGCAACACCTTGATTTGATTGGCGCGACTCTCCGCAAGGAAGATATCTCCATTCGGCGCGGTGCGCAGATATCTGGGGTCGCGAAAGCCCTCCGCGTACATCTCGATCTTAAAACCGGGCGGAACCTGGAGCTGTGCACCCGCTGGACGCTCGACGACACGCGCTAGGTTAATTGCCAAGACATTTGAACTGGGCGGGGGAAGACCGTTTACCGTGATTCGACGGCGCACTCCGGGCGCATCGCTTGTCCAATCGCCCATCGCGGCCGTGCCGCTGAGAAGCCTGGCGCCGCTGTCCTCGGCTCTTACGACAAATGTATGAAGGAATGATAATGCCGACCACAGCGCGATTAAACTCGCGGGACGCAGGACGAAATCCGGCCAGCGATTTCTCATCTGCGTGTCAGAGAGATTAACGCGCAATTGGGCCGCCACCGGGCTTGGCCGCCTCGGCCAGTTCGACCGCTTTTTTGCGATCCTTGATCACGAACGTGTTGTTTTCTCCGAGAGTCGACCACGGCCCGCGCGGCACTTCACTAAAGTCCACAAACCTCCAGTCCGTCACATCCGTGTCGTTCATTCCGAGATAGTCGCGCACGGCGGGCGAGACATCGAGACCAGCGCCCTTATTCAGATTGGGTTTTGGGCGTTCGTTGCCAAACACATATTGCCAGTGATCGGTGCGGAAAGGCCCGGCGTCTTCCCATTGCGCATAAACGGTTCGATTGCCTTTGCGGATTGCGACCCATCGACCTTTGCATGTCGAAACAGCTGGTCCCTGATATGCTTCTTTAAACCAGGGGACAACGCGCGGCGCTTCGGGGCGATGGCCTTCTCGGGCTTTGTCGTTGTAGGGAAGCGCGCAATAGAATGGATTTTGTCGTGGCGTGAATTTCGCCGGAATATAATTGCTTCTGTTCGCCGGGTTCGGATCATCGACGCCTCCATAATTTTTTGTCCATTCTCTGTCCCAGGAACTCGTCCGATTGGGCACCGGATTATTATCGCTTGGTTTCTCACCGATCCAAAAGATGGTAGTCACGATACTCTTTTTCCACGGATACCGTTCTCCGGGTTCGGGCGAAGATGCCGATAGCTGCCCCGGAGAGAACACTATTGAACCAACATCGAGCAGCCGGTCATCCGATGATCTATTCGATTTTTTGCTTGCCTTCACGTTGGGAGATTCGGCCTTGGAAGGCATCCCGTGGGCGAAGAGAGACGAAATGGACGAAAGTATGACCGCGATGGTGTGAGTAATCTTTCCTGGTTTCATTTCGTATCGGATCGGTGCAACAGCGAAAGGAAGACATCATGTCTTCTTTAATTGATTCGTTTACGACGGCGCGGATGCGCGCCAGTCGCGGCGAATTCAGATGCGCCGTAACCCGCCTCGGGCAGGTCACCCAATGTCAATGCGGATTCGGGCTAGTCAACCCCAAAGCATGGCTGTTTAGGTTGTCTTCACCTCTCCCTTGTCAAGGGAGAGGTAGGGTGAGGGTTTCTCCTCGTAGCCATGGAGCACCAAAAACCCCTCATCTCAGCCCTCTCCCCTTTTAGAAAGGAGAGAGGCGGACCAATCGACGTTATTCACATGCGCTAAATTTTTCGGGTTCAAACAAATTTTCCCGGATTCAGAATCCCGTGCGGATCGAGAATTTGTTTAAACTTGCGATGCAGCTCACGCGCTACCTCGCTGGTCGCGTCAGGCCACCAGCGTTTTTTTGCGAGGCCGATTCCGTGCTCGCCCGTGATCACGCCGCCCCATGCAAGCACTTGCTTGAAAAGGTCATCGAGCGCGCGATCGACTTTTTCGCGCACGGCGACATCGCGGTTGTAACGGTCCGCCATGATATTGACATGGATATTGCCGTCACCGGCGTGGCCGAAGCAGGCGATTGGAAATCCGTGTTTGGTTTGCAGTTTCTCTGCGAATTCCATTAGATCCACGAGGTGGCTGCGCGGCACGACCACATCCTCATTCAATTTGGTCAGGCCGGTAGCACGAAGTGAATTGCTGAATTCACGCCGCAGGGCCCAAAGCCTTTCGCAGTCTGCTTCACCGATCGCCATCTCGATGGCATTTGCTTTTCTTGTTTCAAGTAATTCGCGAATGGCTCCGGCTTCGCTGCGAACGCTTTCCTCCTGACCGTCGAGATCGACAAGCAGGTGAGCGTTTCCGGCCGGGACAATCATCTCGCCAAGATCACGCCGCGCTGCTTCCAAGGTAAGATGATCGGCGATTTCCAATGAAGACGGCAGGAATCCCGCGGCAAAAATCACCTGGACGGCTTCAGCGGCCTGCGTGGCGGTGGCGAAGGCCGCAGACAGGGTGGAGCGCGCTGGAGGAAGCGGGAGCAAACGCAGTGTGATCTCCGTGACCACGCCGAGCATTCCTTCCGAACCAACAAAGAGCCCAATCAAATCGAAGCCCGTCTTGTTCTTATGAACGCACCCGCCTGTTCGCAGCACGTCGCCATTGGTGAGCACTACTTCAAGGCCGATCACGTAATTGCGTGTCACCCCGTATTTCAAACAGCGCGGGCCGCCGGCATTTGTCGCGACGTTTCCGCCGATTGTGCAATCTTTCATGCTCGCCGGATCGGGCGGATAAAACAGTTTCTGCGCACGCGCTGCCGTTTTCAGATCAGCCGTAAAGACGCCCGGTTGAACAATCGCAACTGCATCCTCAAAGCTGATTTCCATGATGCTATTCATCCGAACGAGCGATAGCACGATCCCGCCCCGCGCCGGCACGCATCCGCCCACATAGCCGAATCCGCCACCGCGCGCCGTGACCGGAATCTTCTCTCGCGAGGCAAACTGAAGCAGTTTGCTAACGTCACCTGCCGATCCTGCAAAGACGACAACCTCCGGCGTGTGCGCCGCGAACCATTTATCGCCGCTGTGCAGAGCAAGCGTTTCCGGATCGTCCGCGACGCTCTGGTTGCCGAGCAATTCGCGCAGCTTTGATGCGAGTTCCATTGGCATCAACGTCGCGCACGCCAAGTGTAGGGCAAGCGCTTCGCTCTCCTGTCGTGGATTGGCTTCGCCGAAGACGACGTTAGATGAATGCAGCTTCGCCGTCTGAAGTTACGAACCTCAGATCGCCACGCGATAATGCCGAGCCTGCTCCATTCTTGTGAGAAGCTTTTCGACTCCCGGGTAAATCACCGGTTTGTGTTCGACCGGGCCAGCGAATTCTTTCACCGCCTCCATGGAATCGAATCGCAGCAAGGTGACGAACTCCACTTCGTTGCTGTCCTCGCGAATAAACAATTCCGCGCCATTGTATCCGGAGATGTTTCGCGCGGCGATGCTCGGGAAAATTTCGTCGCGCAACATGTCCTCATACGCCTTTGCATCTGCTGGTTTAGTCCAGCCGTGCCAGATCCGCGCGATCATTTTACATCCCCATAATTTGGTAACCGCCGTCGACATAAATGACCTGGCCTGTGATGGCCGCCGCGCCATCGCTGGCAAGAAACACTCCGGTCTCGCCCAGTTCCGCGGGGTCGCAACTACGTTTCAGCGGTGCGCGTTCCTGCAACGTGAAACCGGCGATGCCGCGCGCGGCCAGCGTATTCACCGGGCCGGCGGAAATGCAGTTCACCCGAATTTTCTTTGGACCGAGATCATAAGCGAGATAACGCGTGCTCGCCTCAAGGCTCGCCTTCGCGACGCCCATGACATTATAGTGCGGGACGACTTTTTCCGAGCCGTAATACGTCATGGCCAGAATGCTCCCGCCGTTGGTCATCAGCGGCGCGGCTTCTCGTGCCAGCGCGACGAGCGAGTAGGCGCTGATATCATGCGCGGTTCGGAACGCTTCGCGTGTTGTGCTCAGAAAGTCGCCTTCCAACGCTTCTTTCGGCGCGAACGCAAGCGAGTGAAGCATCAAGTCAAGGCGGTCAGTCTGCCCGCGCACACTCTCAAAAAAAACTCTGATCTGCTCGTCGCTCGAAACGTCACAAGGAAATAAAGGCGTTTTCTCCCCAAATTCGCCAGTCAATTCCTCGACGTTTTCCTTTAGTCGCTCGCCTTGATAATTAAAAATCAAGAGCGCGCCGGCGGCGGACCAGGCTTTCGCGATCGCCCAGGCAATGCTGCGCTTGTTCGCCACGCCAAAAACAACACCGATCTTTCCTGCCAAAACCTGCTGGGTCATAGATGGAAAAGATACGCAGCTTTAACGAGCCGCAAAAAGGCCAATTAATTGCTTAACGTATCAGCTGTGAAGCCTCGGAAAGCGGCGGCATTTGGCAATGAACCGTCACGCTTCAGATCCGTGGCGTTTTTTTGTTGCGCATCCGGTCAATTTCGCCCGCCATCAGGGAGCGTTTTCGGCTTGCTCTGTTCGCCCGGCTTTGGTAGTGGAAAACTCATGCTTCCTTCTATCGAGAGCCGCTCCCTGTTAAAAGCCGAAATAGACGAAAGACAGTTTCTTCGAATCGTAGTTAGGTGCTCACCATGGCGCTAGTGAAACCGCTCGAGTGGTGGTCTGGGTGGGCCGACTTTTTCGGTGTCACCGCCGTGATTCTAGCCGGGATTTTGGCTCTCGTGACGTTGCTTGGCTGGACGTTTTCGTGGAAGGCAGGAAGACTTAAAGATGATGCGCTGACAAGATACCAAGCGGAAGCGAAGGAATCGATCGCAGAGGCAAACAAAGCCGCATCGATCGCCAACCAGCAGGCAGCTGCGGCAAACCTCGAGCTCGCTTGGCTACAGGCCAAGATGCTGCCGCGAAGACTCACCAAAGCGCAACAGGAGAGACTGGCTTCAGGAGTAAGCTCTTTAGCCCAGCAGTTAGCCAGCGTATGGTATGGCGCGGGAGACAAGGAGAGCGAGAATTTTTCATGGGAGATCGCGTCCGCCTTGAATGCTGCTGGGTGGAGAGTGTTTTCTCCTGCCAGCACGGCGACGTTGGCTCAGAGCGGAAAGCCCTTCGGTACGATACCTCGCCTTCAGACTGGCGTGGTCGTAAGTAGCAACAAAGACGAACCCAGTATGAAGGCCGCAGACGCGCTTGTCCGAGAACTATCAGCACTTGGTTTCGATGCGAGGAAGGCGGCGAACATCGGGAATGGCCCTGAGCCCGTGGTTGTAGTAACCGTGCAAGCGAGGCCAGAGGGTGGGCAGGGAGAGCTGAAGCTCAATGCTGGTAGAAAATAGGTTTTTGACAACTTCAACAACGCACTTAACCGAGCGGTGCATCGGTAATAATATACTTGACGCATCTTTGATTCATGCTATTCTCCTATGAAAAGAAGGGATTGTATGAAGAACAAAGACGTTAAATTTCCTCAGACATTGCACGCCGCAATCCGTTATTTCGCGGACGAAGATCGCGCGTTGGAGTTTATGAAAACGATTCGCTGGCCTGATGGCGTTGTGCGCTGCCCTCGCTGTCATCACAAAGACGTTTCGTTTATCTCCACTCGCAAAGTGTGGAAGTGCAAACCCGATAAGAAACAGTTTTCGATAAAGGTGGGCACCGTGATGGAAGACTCGCCTATCAGTCTGGACAAGTGGCTTTGCGCTTTCTGGCTGATTGCTAACGCTAAGAACGGCATTAGCTCTTACGAGCTTCACCGTAGCCTTGGCGTGACTCAGAAAACTGCTTGGTTTTTGCTCCACCGTATCCGCTTGGCGATGCAAGACGGCTCGTTTGTCACGTTCAAAGGCCAAGTCGAAGCAGACGAAACCTATATCGGCGCAAAAGCGCGCTATATGCACAAAGATAGGCGCACAAAAGAAGGCAATCCCGCGACCGCGAAAACGCCCGTTCAGGGATTGCTTGAACGCATGGCAGAGGGCAAACCCTCTCGGGTAAAACTTCGCGTGTTGAAAGGCAATCGGAAAACCGAGCTTCAATCTATGGTTCGTGAGATTGTCGAAAAAGGCTCGGAAGTAATGACCGATGCGTGGCGCTCGTATCAGGGACTTGACGATACCTACGTCCATCAAGTGATCGACCATCTTGAGTCCTACGCCAAAGGGCATGTCCATACGAACGGACTGGAAAACTTTTGGTCGCTGTTCAAGCGTATGCTTCATGGCACGTATGTTAACGTCGAACCCTTTCATCTGTTTCCGCAAAGACAATGAAGCTGGTCGGTTCATCAAAGCCGTCTCTGGATATATCGGAAAAGGATTGCGATATGCTAAGCTCATCGGTCAGGATGGTGATGGCCTTCCACCGTCAGAGACGTGGCAGACGGCGTAAGCATGTCAGTGAAACGTCACAAATACCCCAAGACAAATCATCCCAAGCAAAAAACCAACGTAAAACGTGATGGCGATACCAATCCACAAATCGCCGGGCATGAGGGTATAAGGCCTTGGATGAATGTTCTGCTTACATTTAGCGGAATTGCTATTGCCATTGCGGCAATGTCGGGAATTTTCGCTCATTCTAGGAACGGCGCTATTTGGTTTACTTGGCTAGGGGTAGTGCTCGCGATTACGGCTGCTTTTATTTGGTTCCAAAATGTCGTGCGGGAACACGAAGGCGCTTCGCAAAAAGTTAGCAGCGGCGATCTGACCCAAGCAGTTACGCCAAAACCGACGATTCCAATTACTACAATGCCTGCTCCACAAAGTTCTTCACCGTCAATGCAGAGTCCAGTGGCGGTTGGTTTGGCTCCATTACAAATCCTCAAAGAAGTCGATGCGGCGCGCCCACTCCAACGCGATGAGATCGCGCAAGCTTTCGTCGGAATCCCGGTAGATTGGTCATTAAGTTTTTGGGCGGCAAATCGACTGCCGAGGGATGACACGCGCTGGCGATTATTTTTTACTGTTGAAAAAGACAGCACCGCACTCGTGGCATTTGACGTCCAAATCAAAGGAAACGAATATCTCCGTGGCGTAGATAGGGGAGAGACATTTAGAATCAAAGGAGTCATTGACGAAATAGCCGACCCAAAAACGATACACCTCGATAAGGTTTCTTTTGAACGTGTCTCAGCCCCATGAATAGAAAACCAGCAGCGACCAAGAACCACACAGCATTCGGTAAGTTCCGCGCACTGACAAAGCGCATTATATCCGTCCCGCACGCAGAGATTCAGAAACGGGAAACGCAATGGAAGAACGGACGCAAGGAGCATAAGAGTCATCACAGGCATCGTTAACGATTGGGTCCGCTGACTGCCTCCATAAGGGTGCCAAGAAATACATGCGTATCGGCAAGGTAATTCGGGAACACTCGCTTGAGTTCTTCTAAATTGTCCGCTGATACCAACACGGCATCCTGCCCGGACTTATCGATATTCCTTTTTTCCACATCAGCGTATCGCGCTAGGCCCTCTTGGAGGTTCTTGAACCCAGTTAAGTTCGCAGTCCAAGCTTTCGCATCCAATTCAAGAAGATAATATTGCGCGCCCTTAACATCATGCTCTGATCGCAGAAGCGTTTCCCGATACGCTTGCAAGTGAGCATCGACATCAAGCGTTCGTGCCAAATACATTATCTGCGCCGTGAGTCCCATTTTGGTCGTCGGCGTACCGGGAACCACAGGACATTTTTCTTTTTTCGCGATATAGGTGCCCATCACCGCAAAAAAGCGTTG
>QHOW01000106.1:10899-15421 GCA_003219435.1 Verrucomicrobiota bacterium
AAGCGTTGCCATTGTCGCTCTCCTTTTCCGCCTTTCAGTGCCTGATCGGTAAACGCGTCAATCGTCTCTACTGCCGTCGCCCATGCATGTTGCAGCCTTGTTCTGATCTGAACCTCAATCTTTAAGCCATTGTATGTCGGCTTTCGGTCGCTGTAATAACTATAGACCAAATGGATGCCACTGGATGCCACGATACCCGCTATCGCGGGGTTGCTTTATATAATCAACAGTTCTTAATAGTTTGTGCTTAATGTCACTGTTCTTAAACGAAGTCACGATCCGACGAACCATCCTAACTGATCGAACAACCGTTCGGCAGCCGCCAATATCCTGCATGTGAGAAAGTCGCATCGTGGGAAAACGTTGAAGCTTGTAATCCACGGACGAAAGACGTTTCAATCTCTGCGCTACGATTGCTTCTGAATCGATTTTTTTGGAGCGATGAGTGAGCCCCATCCGAAAAACTAAAAGGGGGAAACTGTGTGAGGCCCGATAGTTCTCTACAATTTCTAGCGCATTCTCAAAGTCGATGGGTTCCATCCAAGACTTCGGCTTGGTCATGAAAGCTCCCGCCTTGTCGATTAACGAATTAGAGTATTTAGGGACAATCCACGCCATACCTCGATACCACCACGCATTTACGCATGAAGGAGCGGCAAAAGTCCCAAGCAGCGCCGCGCTCACAACCGACCTCCTGCGCTATAGAGAACATTAATCGCACCCCGAAAAAGGTGCGTCAAGTATATTATTACCGATCCAGCTTCAGCAAAGTGAGCGCGATTGTTGTAACGTGCAGTTAACAACATCATTTTCTAAGAGACCCAAGATTGGAGAGTTATTGACCACCAACCCAAGAGGCCAGGTTGCTGGGCCAGGCTGCGCGCACCTTGGAATGACGGACAAAACCGCCACAGAAAAACGAAGTAGCATTCGGGCGCTAAAATACTGGGAAATCATCGCTGACAATGTCAGCAAAGCCGGTTGAAGTTGAAGCTGCGTCTCAGCCGTGGGCTGCAAAGGTCGAACAATCTTCGTTGCTGACGCACATCAAGGCGACGGAAAGCGTTTTGTTGTGCGTGCGGATGAAAGTTGACGGCTTTCGCGAAATCCGCGCAATCTGCGGTTTGATGTTTTTTTGCTTTTCCTGAAAAAATAGTATTGACGCTGTCGGTGGGCCTTGCAAAATCGGCCCGCGCCAAGTTGGGTTACGGGTCTCCCCAAGAGCTCCACCTGACCCGCCTTCCGCAGGGCAATCCGCGAACGAATGGTTCGCTCGCAGAACTTGAGGTGTTAGCTATGAAAGTTGTCATGGAGATCTTTCGATGATAAAGATATTCAGTCACCACCGCGCCTCCGGGCACGGGCCTTCCTTCCCTCGGCCGCGGCCATTCTGACGCTCCTGCTTTCAACAGCGAACAGCAGCTTTGCCGGAAGCGCCACCTGGCTGGCAAGTCCTACCACGGGTGACTGGAACACCGCGGGCAACTGGACTCCGGGTGGCCCGCCCAATGGGCCCGCGGACACGGCAACGTTCGCGTCCTCCACTGTAACCGGCGTCTCCCTCTCGCTCAATACGGAGGTGAACGGCATCGTGTTCAACGCGGGCGCGAGCGCGTTCACGATCACCGCCCCGCCATTACTTACTCTTACGCTCAGCGGCGTTGGCATCACGAACAGTTCAGGGACCATGCAGAATTTTGTGACCACCATTAATGGAAGCGGCGGCGAGGGAGCGATAGTATTCAACAACACCGCGACCGCGGGTAGCATGACTACCTTCACTAACACCGGCAGCGCATTCAGCGGCGTATTCGGTGGCTTCACACAATTCAATAACACCTCGACGGCAGGCAGTGGCGCCTTCATCAACAACGGTGGCACAGTCAGCGGCGCATTCGGCGGCTTCACGGCTTTCAACTCCAGCGCGACCGCAGGCAGTGGCACTTTCACCAACAACGGCGCTGGTGTGGCCAGCAGCACCAGTGGCGGCAGCACGGGCTTCTTCAACACTTCGACCGCCGGCAATGGCACTTTCACCAATAACGGTGGCACGACAGTCAGCGGCGCATTCGGCGGCACCACAGGTTTCAACAACGGTTCGACCGCGGGCAGCGGGACTTTTACTAGCAACCCAGGTACGGTGAGCGGCGCATTCGGCGGCATTACGGATTTCCTCGACACTTCGACGGCAGGCAGCGGCACCTTCACCAACAATGGCACGGGCGTGAGTGGCGCGGGCGGCGGCTTCACGCGGTTCTTCGGCACCTCGACCGCGGGCAGTGGCACCTTCACCAACAACGGCGGCACGGTCAGCAGCACAACCGGCCGCGGCAACACGGTTTTCTTCGGCACCTCGACCGCGGACAATGGCAACTTCACTAACAACGCCGGCACGGTCGTCGGCGCACTCGGCGGCCGCACGCAATTCAGCGAGAGCTCGACCGCGGGCAACGCCACGCTGATCGCTAACGGCGGCCTAGGTTCGGGCGGTACGATTCAGTTTTTTGGTAGTTCCACTGGCGGCACGGCGCGTATGGAGGTTTTCAACAACGGTGCCGGAACTGCCGGCAACCTGGACATCAGCTTTCACGACGCTCCGGGCGTAACGACCGGCTCGATCGAAGGAAGTGGCGCTGTGTTCCTCGGAGCCTTTAACCTCACTGTGGGCAACAACAACCTAACCACGACATTTTCCGGGGTGATTCAGGATGGCGGATTAAATGGCGGCACCGGTGGCTCGTTGACGAAAATGGGCAACGGCAAGCTGACTTTGAGCATGGCGAGCACCTATACCGGAGGAACCACGATCACCAAAGGCACACTTTTGGTGACAAACCAAACTGGCTCCGGCACTGGCACTGGTGCTGTGCAGGTCAACAAAGGCACGCTCGGCGGAACGGGCAAGATCACCGGCGCGGTGACTGTCGGAACAGGAACCAGCTCTGGAGCAATCCTCCTACCCGGCAAGAGTGCGACTAACCCCGGCACCCTCACCATTAATGGCGCTCTGACCTTCAACTCCCTCTCGACCTATAAATGCGTGTTAAAGCGGAGTGTTGTCAAAGCGTCTAAAGCTACCGCCCTCGGCGTGACCATTAACAGCAGCTCGTCGTTTACCTTTGTCGATAATGGCAGTGGCACGCTCACGGTGGGCACAGTTTTCACGGTGATTAACAACACCTCGGCCAACACGATTTTCTGCACGTTCAGCAACCTGGCTGACGGCTCGGTCTTCACCAGCAACGGCAACAACTTCCAAGCGAGCTACACAGGCGGCAACGGCAACGATCTCACCCTGACGGTTGTGCCTTAACTAGATCGCGCCTCGCGGTTGTCGGAACCCCGGTAGGGCAGACAACGGCACGCCTTCAGTGTAGCATCTGCAAGCCACAGCCGTTTTGACTTGACAAGTGTCTTCTCTTTCCGGTAACCGGAGTCATCTACTAGAGGAAGGTTTTTATGGTAATTCGCCGAATGCTGTTGTGTTTCGTTTTCTTAATGACGGGGTCTCTGGTCCTTGCTGACAGTTGGACGTCGATCTCAATTGTGGACGCTCCGACCGCGCGCGCCGCGCACTCGGCCGTGTTTACTCGCATCGATGGGACCGATCAGATGATCATTTGGGGCGGGCAGGATTCCCCCATGATTCCCTTCGCCGATACGGGAGCTCGCTGGAAGCGCTCCACGAATACCTGGGCGGCCACGACGACAACCAACGCGCCTTCTGGGCGCGAAGGCCAACCGGCGGTTTGGACCGGACACGAGATGCTTATCTGGGGCGGAGATGACGGATTAAACTTTCCCAACACGGGCGGCCGTTACGATCCCGTGACTGATACCTGGCGACCGACCTCTCTCACCGGAGCACCTGCGGGACGTTTCGGGCATTCGTTCATCTGGACCGGCGATCGGCTGATTGTGTGGGGCGGCGCGATCGGGTTCGGTGGGGACGTTAACACGGGCGCGATCTACGACCCGGTTGCGGATAGCTGGTCGCCGACAACGACAACCGGCGCTCCGTCTGCCCGAGACGGCCACGCGTCGATCTGGACCGGATCGCAGATGCTGGTCTGGGGTGGCATCAGCCTTGGTAACTACGTAAATGACGGCGCGCTTTACGATCCGCGCACCGATACGTGGACTGCGATCTCGACCACCAATGCCCCTTCACCTCGTCTCTTCTTCGCGTCGGGCTGGGATAGCACCAACTTGTTTATCTGGAGCGGTGTTGACTCGCGCTTCCACCCATTGCCGGACGGGAAGCTTTATAACACGATTACCGGTGTGTGGAGGACAATCTCAAGGATTAACGCCCCGACGCCACGACTCGGCGCGACGGTTGTCTGGTCGGGCAAAGAGTTCATCGTCTGGGGTGGCTCGGATGAGAACGGAAACCCGATCGGGACCGGAGCGAAATACAACCCTGCCACCAACAGGTGGACGACGATAACAACCACCGGCGCTCCCGCGCCGCGCTCGAGTCACACTGCGATCTGGGATGGCTCTTACATGGTTATCTGGG
>QHOW01000106.1:15574-18554 GCA_003219435.1 Verrucomicrobiota bacterium
CTCGATCTTCACCAGCAACGGCAACAACTCCCAAGCCGATTACCAGGGTGGCGACGGGAATGATCTCACCCTGACCGTTGTGCCCTAATCTAACCTCAGCTCAAAAAGGTAACTTATGAAGGCCAAACTCTTGATCCTTCTCAGCCTCGCCCTGGCGATCGACGCCCGCGCCGGCAGCGCAATGTGGAACGTTAACCCTGCAAGCGACGACTGGAACAGGGCGGCTAACTGGATGCCGCATACTGTTCCTAATGGGCCGACTGACACAGCCACGTTTCCAAACTCAAATACAGCCAACCCTGTTATCCACTCCAGCGTGGAACTCGATGCTCTGGTCTTTGGCGACTCGACTCTAACTGCCTTCACGATCGTGGCAGGTGAGGCAGGCGGTCAGGAGGTGGCCAGCCTAACCCTCAGCGGTACCGGCATCGTGAACAATTCCGACGCTTCCGTTCAAGCGGTGCAGGCCGCGCCAACATTGGCGACAAACGGAATCACGAATGTTATTGCCTTTCGCAATAGCGCGACGCTCGCCGCCCAGGAACAGGCCTTTAGTTTTCTCACGGCGCTCGGCGGAGGGAGCACGGGGTTTGTCGGTGGAGAAATCCAGTTTTTCGACAATTCGACGGTTGGCGATGCGGCGGTGGAAGCTGACAAGGGGCAAAATGGAGGAGGTCCTGGGCACGTTTCCTTTTTCGATAACTCTTCTGCGGCGGAGGGCCAAATCGTGAATATCGCGGGCAATGCCGGCTCCGCGCCGGGAGTCACGATGTTTCACGATGCAGCGACCGCTGCGGCCGCCGTCGTGACTAACTATTCTGCGTCCGCGGCGGGTGTCGAAGGCGGCACCACTTCCTTTCTTGGGTCCTCCACCGCGGGCGATAGCGTTATCTTCGCATTCGGTGGCATTGCTGCTAATGCTGGCGGCGGCACCGTCATCTTTTCCGATACATCCAGCGCGGGCAACGCCATCCTGGATGGAAATAGCGGAACCAACGGAGGAATCAGCGGATCTTTCCAGCTCCTAGCTGACTCAACCGGCGGGACGGCGCTTATACTCGGAGACGGTGATCTGGTGATTAGCGATCACAATCCACCCGGCATAACAATCGGCTCGATCGATGGAGGGGGTAATGTCTTCCTCGGGTCGAACGAGCTGACTGTCGGCAGCGCTAACCTGAGCAAGACGTTCTTCGGTGTGATCCAAGGTAGCGGCTCCCTGGCTAAGATCGGGACTGGGTCGCTGACTCTTACCGGAAGTAACACTTACAGCGGCGGAACGACCGTTAGACGGGGCCGGCTGGTAGTGAATAACGTGGATGAATCGGGCACAGGCAGCGGCGCAGTTCGAGTCAATGCCGGAGTGTTGGCCGGCCGGGGCACCATTGCCGGGGCGGTCACCGTTGGCACTGGAAGCGGTGCTGGCGCAGCGGTGGCTCCAGGCAAAAGCCCAAGGAAGACCGGCACGCTCACGATTCAGAACACGCTGACTTTCCAGCTCGACTCCACTTACAAGTTCGAGCTAAAAGCTGCTAGCGTCACCGCAGATAAGGTTGTAGCCAACGGTGTGACCATCAACAGCGGGGCGCTCTTTTCCTTTATCGCTCTTGACACCGGCGCGCTCACACAGGGCACTGTCTTTACTGCAATCGACAATATCGCCGCGACTCTGATCAGCGGCACCTTTAGTAACCTTCCCGACGGCGCGATCCTGAATGTGAACGGCAACAACTTCCAAGCCACCTACGAAGGGGGCGACGGCAACGATCTCACCCTGACGGTTGTGCCGTAGTCATCCCCGTCGGGCTTTTCACAAGCATTAGCAACGCTCGGAACGTTGAGCCAGGCTTACCTCCAACTACAAGTCATCTAGCTCTGTTGAGAAGCTCGTCGAAGCACAGCCATCTTGGCTGTGGGGCGACGGCCAGGCTTTCAGTCTCCGGGGGGCAGCAATCATTTTTGCCTGCTCTGCACGATCAACGAAGTGTCGCCCAAGGTTCGATTAAAGTGCGCGAATTCATTCCCGCGGCCAAGTTTTTCGGTGCCGATCAAGTTGCGCACTAACTTGTCGATCTTCATCCGGAGTCAAAAAAGGAAATTGGTCGCGATTTCGGCAACGGAATCAAATCGAAAAGATTTGCACTTTCGATCTTGACAAGCTGGCGGGATTCTTCGCAGGATTTCTACGAACCAAGTCTGAATCCGGGAGAGGGCGCTTCCCCCGACAGCTTCTTTCCCTCGTTTAGAGCTGCAGTCGCACAATTAACCAATCGGGGGAACGAAAGGTTGTTTATGAAAACGAAAACTTCACTTACAAGAAATTCCATTAGCTGGTCGCCTTTGCGACGCGGTTTATTTCTGATAGTGGTCGCGCTCCCTTGCTTTGCGCTCTCGCCGACAGCGCGAGCGGTTTGTCAAGAAGGCTGCGACACCACCTTTAACAACACCTTCCTGGGTGATGACGCGCTCGTAAACAACACCACCGGGACACACAACGTAGCCGTGGGAAGCGGCGCACTTGAGAGCAACACCAGTGGGTTCAGCAATACCGCCACGGGATCCCATGCGCTTTTTGCTAATCAGACGGGGCTTGGGAATACGGCCATTGGTGCTTTTGCAGGATCAAATCTCACTGGCAGCAATAATACCGCGACCGGTGAAGCCGCGCTGTTCCACAGCAAGGGCGACAGCAATACGGCTGATGGTTATAAGGCCTTGGCCCTAAACAAGAGCGGTGATGAGAACACTGCAACCGGCGAATTCGCCCTTTACAGCAACACCAGCGGCAACCATAATACTGCTGATGGCCAAAGCGCGTTGAGAGGCAACACAAGTGGCAGCGCCAATATCGCCCTGGGTTACCTAGCCGGGTCCGCCCTCACAACGGGTGATAACAACATCGCGATCGGCAACGTTGGTGTGGCGGCTGAGTCCAACACGATTCGAATCGGCACCCCCGGGACACAACAGGCGACATATG
>QHOW01000107.1 GCA_003219435.1 Verrucomicrobiota bacterium
GAAGGCGCGCTCAAAGGTCCGTCGCTCATGCCGGGCGGCTCGCGAGAATCCTGGGAGATCATCGCGCCCATTTTTCGCAAGATCGCCGCGCAAGTCGATGGCGAACCGTGTTGTCGATACATGGGACCGGATGGCGCCGGTCATTATGTCAAGATGGTCCACAACGGCATCGAGTACGGCGACATTCAATTGATCTGCGAAGCCTATGCCATCCTCAAGACGATCGTGGAGATGGACGCTGCACAACTTGCCGAGACTTTCGCAGAATGGAACAAGGGCGAACTCGACAGCTACCTCATTGAAATTACGTCTCGAATTTTTCGAAAGATCGATCCCCAGACCGGAAAACCGCTGGTCGATGTCATCCTCGATAAAGCCGGCCAGAAAGGAACAGGTATCTGGACGCTTCAAGCCGCCATTAGACAATCCGTTGTAATTTCGACAATCAACGCCGCCGTCGAAGCGCGCGTTATCTCGTCACGAAAAGAAGATCGCGTGGCCGCCTCGGAAATTCTTCCCCAACCGAAAATTCGAAAATTTAGAGGCAATCCGACCCGCCTTGTCAACGCAGTGCGGGACGCGCTTTATGCATCGAAAATTATTTCCTACGCGCAGGGAATGGAGCTTCTCCGGGCCGCGAGCACGGAATACAAGTGGAACCTCAATCTGAGCGACATCGCCACCATCTGGCGAGGCGGCTGCATCATCCGCGCGAAGTTTTTGAACCGGATCGTGGAAGCCTATCGGCGCAATCCAAGCCTGCACAATCTTCTGCTCGACCGTTATTTCACGAAGATCATCCGGAAGACGCAGCGCAACTGGCGCGTCGCCGTCTCAACAGCTATCAAGCACGGCGTCGCCGTTCCCGCATTTTCGGCGTCGCTTGCTTACTTCGATAGCTATCGCTCCGCACGCTTGCCGGCAAACCTTCTGCAAGCGCAACGCGATTTCTTTGGCGCACATACCTACGAGCGCGTGGACAAGCCCGGCGTTTTTCACACCGAGTGGGCTGAATCAGATCAAGAGCCCTCCGAAAAGCCGACTGAAGCAAAAACGCCAGCGCCGCATCACGCGGGGGAATAATGGCTGGTGAGGCGAAACTCTGTCGAGCCGACGAAAGATTTTAATGAAAATCGTGCGACTCGCTGCCGATGAGCGGTTCGTGCGCGAGTGCTCTGATTTCGCGCGCTTTAATCAAGACGACGCCATCGGAATTCTGCACCTCGCCTTCGATCAGCAGAAATGCTTCCTCGGTAATCGCGAGCCGGAACCGTTCGAACAAGTCAGGATCGACAATCGCATTTGAGACGCCGGTTTCGTCTTCCAAACTGATAAAAACAAACCCTTTTGCTGTGCCGGGACGCTGTCGGCAAATCACATTCCCGGCGATCCGCACAGTTGCGCCATGTCGCGCTTGCGCCAGATCGCTTGCGCGCCAAATATTCGGCAGACTTCCGCGCAACAGTTTCATCGGATGCGGTCCGGTGGTCAGGTTCATCGTTTCGTAATCGGCGCGCACGCGCTCCGGTAACGTCATCGGCGTAAGGGGAGATTTCTTTGTGTCGGGGAGCGCGAGCATTCTGCTCGCATCGTCCGGCATTTTGCCGGAGGGCTCTTTTGCAGCATGAAGGGTAAATTCATTATCATTATCAGTATAAACGGACTGTGAGGTTCGCGACAGAATGCCGCGAACAACGGGCAACATGCCCGCGCTCCCCTTCAAAACGCGATCAAGCAAATCATCGTACGTCGTTTCCTCGACGCGCCAGAGCGCTGCGCGCCGATGTTCGGCAAAACAATTGAGCGCGCCTAATTCAGCCAGCGTGCGCAGTTCGTCTTTTGAAAGTGGCACACGCCGCTTGAAATCGTCCAACGACTCAAATATTCGATCACGCCGTTGCCTAATAAGTTCTTCCACGTGTTCCTCCCGCAATCCACTCACAACACAAAATCCGAGTCGCACCGCGTTGTCATCGACAACTGTGCAACGCCATTCCGATTGCGAGGCGCATACTGGTTTGATCTTCAGCCCGTGTCGCTGCGCGTCTTTGACAATCGTCGCCGGCGTATAAAAACCCATCGGCTGATTGTTCAGCAGACTCGCGTAAAATTCCGGTGCGCGATGCACTTTTAGATACGCGCTGCCATAAGCGAGAATTGCGAAACTGATCGCGTGCGATTCAGGAAATCCGTAAAGCGCAAATGACGAAATCGATTGAATGATTTTGTCGATCTTGTCCGGTGCCACTCCTTTTCGCTCCATCCCCGCGCGCAATTTTACGCTTACTTTCTGCATCCGTTCCTCCGAACGATGAAAACTGAGTGCCCGCCGTAATTCTTCAGCTTCGTTTCCGGTAAAATCCGCCATGATCATCGCGATCTTAAGCATCTGTTCTTGAAATAACGGAACACCAAGTGTGCGGCCGAGCACCGGTTCAAGGCGCGGATCGAAATACGTTACCGGCTCGCGTCCTGCCCGGCGCGCCAGGTACGGATGCACCATGTCGCCCTGGATTGGACCCGGACGAATGATCGCCACTTCGATCACCACATCGTAAAAACATTTCGGCTTCATCCGCGGCAAGGTCGCCATTTGGGCCCGACTCTCGATTTGAAACACGCCTATTGTGTCGGCCTTCTGCATAATGTCGAAAGTCGCAGAATCATCTTTTGAAATGTGGGCAAGATCGAGTGGCCGCCCGCGTTCCCGGCACAACTCAAATGCATCCTGCATCACCGACATCATCCCGAGACCGAGCAAATCGACTTTCACGATGCCGAGATCTTCGCAATCGTCCTTGTCCCATTGGGCGACAACGCGCCCCGGCATGGACGCATTTTCCAGCGGCACAAATGAGCTCAGCTTGTTTTGGCAGATAATCATTCCGCCGGAATGCTGACCAAGATGGCGCGGCAAGCCATAAATCGCCTGATACAATCTAATGAATGCCGGCATGCGCGGATGTTCCTTCGGCAAGCCAGCCTGCTCGATCTGCGATTGCAGTTCCATCGTGTGCGGGAAATCGCCGCTCGCAAACAAATGCGAAAAACGATCGATGATGCTGGGGGAAAAATTGAGCGCCTTTCCGATCTCGCGCGCGGCACTGCGGCCGCGATACGTGATCACGTTCGCCGTCATGGCCGCGCCATGTTTGCCGTAGCGCTGATAAATTTCCTGGATCACCGCCTCACGGCGGTCGCCGCTGGGAAGATCGAGATCGATATCCGGCCACCCTTTGCGGCTCTCGTTTAAAAACCGCTCGAAGACCAAATGATTACTCACCGAATCGACCGGCGTAATGCCGAGGCAATAACAAACGGCGCTGTTGGCTGCGCTGCCCCGGCCTTGCACCATGATGTTGTGTTCGCGGCAGAAATTGACAATATCCCAGACGATCAAAAAATATCCTGGGAACCTGAGCTTGCTGATGAGGGCAAGTTCTTCTTCGAGCTGGCGTTTCACCTTGCAACTGATCGCGGCGTAACGCTGTTGCGCACCGAACCACACGATCGTGCGCAAGAAAGAATCCATGGAGTGACCGGCCGGTACCGGATATTCCGGAAATTCGTATCCAAGATTTTCGAGCGAAAAGATGAGTCGCTCGGCCAGGCACGAGGTGTTTTCAATTGCTTCCGGCAGATCGCGAAAGAGTTCGCGCATTTCACGATCGCTCTTTAGATGCCGTTCGGCATTTTGCGTAAGCAATTTGCCAGCAGCATCCAGATGGGTGTGCTTGCGGATGCAGGTGAAAACGTCCAGCACTTCCCGCCCGTACGGCTTTGCGTACTGCACGCCGTTCGTGGCCAGAATCGGCAATCGATTCGCGCGCGCAAGTTCCACAAGTTGCCGATTGATGCGCTCCTCTCCACGAAGTAAATGCCGCTGAATTTCAACAAAAACATTTTCGCGCCCAAAAGCATCGATCAGCAGTTTAGCGCGGTTCGCGCACGTCTGGGTAGCGCACGCGTCTCGCGTGTTGGTGAGGGCGTCCTCGCCATCGCGAACTTTTTTGGACGCACGAAATCCACGGTGAGTTGTGAATCCTTCGAAAGATTGTTTCGGCGGGACACCGAAACCAACACGCGAGACGCATGCGCTACCCAGAAACGCGACCAACCCTTCCGCAAATTTGGGCAGCTCGTTCCATTTCGCTGCGCACTTCCCTTTCTCGCTGCGCAAATGCGCTTGCGTGAGTAGTTCGCATAAATTTTTGTAGCCTGTTCGATTTTCGACCAGCACAGGCAAAACACCGCCCTCTTCCATGCTCAACTCGCAGCCAATGATCGGCCGGATATTTTGCTCGCGTGCTGCAACCGAAAAGCGTTGCCCCCCGTAAACGCCGTTCCGATCAAGCAACGCCAACGCCGGCATTGATAATTCAGCCGCGGTCTCGGCTAATTGCTCTGGAAAGGAAGCGCCGCGCAAAAAACTAAATGCGCTGCACGAATGTAACTCGATGTAGGGGGAGCGCACACGAGCCGCGTGCTGCATGCCGCGCCCTCGCGGAATGCCCAACGAGCGTCCGAGAGATTTTCGCGCCGAGGGAGTTTCCGGCGAGGGCGCCGGAAACAGCATGCGAGGCTCGTGCGCTCCCCAAATTGAACGCGATGCATTCGCCCTAATCATAAATCCCATCGAGCTCCCATTGGCTGTCGCCTTGGTGACAACGCACCACAACGCTGCTGTCCAGTTGCAGGTCCCATTCGGCGCGCGCCCAGGATGTTTGGTCCCACCAGTTTCCGGAAATCAAATAAGGGCCCCGCTGATCGACGACTTTGCCGCGAATTTTTTCACTCTGAAGATGCCAGTTTTCTGAAATGAAAACAGATGCAGGTGCAACTGGACGAAATCTTCGCAGCGCCGTTGTAGTGTGCGCTGTCCTCAGCGCATCAGGAAGCTCTCCGCTGGGGACAGCGGACTCTGCAGCATTCCACGAAAACGGTTCCATCCGAAACGTATCTGGCCGATGCGTTTCTTCCAAGACTGGCATGCCCACTCGATCGGTCCCGAGCAGAGCAGTCAAGCGCGCGAGGGTTTCGGATAGTTGATGGGGATTTCGCAATGTCATTTCAAATAATCCAAATTGTTGTTTTGGAGGTTTGGTTGCCTGCGCCTCCAGCGCGACAGCAACGATCGGATGTTCGGACTTAAAATTCTCCAGATGCGTATGGAGCATGCGGAAGAGAAGATCGACATCGGTGGTCGGCTGCGGAATTTTGAAAACGCGTTCGTACTGCTGCTTGTTCGCCCCAGCGAATCCGTCCGGCCGGACGGCGGGCGGATTCGCAAAAGTGATTCGCAGGGTCAGTTCTTTTGCGACGAGATAGATCGCGCTCAGTCGCAAGGAAAGCTGCTCCAAAAAACGGCGGAGCATAAAGAGCAGCGGCTCGGCTGTTTCAATTTCATTTTCAAATTCGAAGCTCTCCTCGAATGATTCAGGCGGTCGGATCAGTTTGAGCAGCCGATTGGACTGCCCGTTCGCGCGTTCCCACATTTGGATCGCTTCGGGACCGAGTCGCGCGCCAACCTGCTCCTTATCGAGGGCAGCGAACTGGCCGAGAGTATGAATCCCCCACTTGTGCAGAATCGCTAAAATTTGCTGAATCCTGGCTTCTCGATCCTTTGCTGCCGGGGAATTCGACGAAGGAGAGCGCTTCATACGCTCAATTTAAGGCCAATGGCGTGATATGTTCAAGTGAACAGTTACAAAATTGTTACTGCGAATGAGGCGCGTCCGTAACAATTGCTGCCAGCCCAATTGGCTCGCCGAGACGAAGACTGAGTATTATAATCGTTCCGCTTGAACACTGCGGCTCCGACTACTGAGCAACGACTGCGCGGCGTCCTCGAGGAGTTTCGGACCGCGCTACGAGAGGAGATTTTCGCCGCACAAAGAAGTTCGTCGAGCAATGCTGTTCCGCTCACGAATGGTCGAAAGATTGGTCAAGTCGGCGCTAGCTTTCAATACTCCTTCACGGTCAATTCTATTTTGAACGTGCCCGGTGATGCACCAGGCGATTTGATCGTCCCCGAGAAAGGGCGCGTACCGGCAACGATTATATCGATCGAAGGATTGACGATAACACTGAGCGTCGGAATCGACATTGGGAACTTTATTCCCAATGCTCGGTTGGAAACGGATCTCACTTTTTTGCTCCGGAAACTGATCGAGCGAATAGAGGTTCTCAACACCAAATCCAACTGCGCTGGTGACCGGATCCTAGGCTTTGCGGAGGCTTCTGGAACGCAGGAGTCAATATCAGTCGAACGATTGAACGCTGAGCAGAACGCGGCAGTCGCGAGCAGTTTGGGCCGCGATACCACCTTCATCTGGGGTCCACCTGGGACGGGCAAAACTGAAACGATTGGCGAGATCGGTGCAGAGTTATTCAAACGCCGGAGATCAGTACTGCTCGTTTCGCACACAAACACTGCTGTAGACGGGGCC